>CAZUUO010000007.1:0-22831 GCA_964622665.1 uncultured Gammaproteobacteria bacterium
CACAATCACATGAGTTTATTCAAAAATATACGAATGGATATAAACAAATGTTGGGACGAGAATTTGGTGGTGGCGTTGAACCGTCGATCGGACAATGGCAAAAACTAGCACTTGCTCGTGTATTATATCGCAATCCACGCGTATATATTCTTGATGAACCAACTGCATCGGTTGATCCCGAAGCTGAAGCAAACATGTTTGAATCGTTGAAAAAATTACCAAAAGATAGAACGGTTATTTTAATTTCTCATCGTTTTTCAACCGTGCGTCATGCTGATCGTATTATTATTTTGGATGGTGGGGTGATTACTGAACAAGGAAGTCATGAAGAGTTGATGGCACATAATGGAACGTACGCAAAATTATTTCGGTTACAAGCAGAAGGGTATAAATAAAAAAGAACCGCGTGGGTTCTTATGGGTGGGTGATGGTGTATATACTTACCATGCATCCAATGGTGTACAAAATAGTATTATGTAAAACTTGTTTTATCCGTTTATAGGGTCTATGTATTAAGCTTAGCCTTAGGATAAGCGCACTGAGGACAATGATATCGAGTATGTTTTGAGTTACGGTAATATCAAGAAATGAAAGGGTTACTTCGCACCTTTGTTTTACTATAGCTACAGCTATACAGCCAATCATTAATGTAACAAATGCAAAACTTGTTGCGGTGCCATTTGGGTCACCATCGTTTGTGGCTACTATCAATAATTTTTTTATGACCGTACATGTCACAAATGTTATCGTGAGAACTATCATGATACCTAGTATTTCCATGCAGTTTCTCCTTGTGAAAGGACTGCGGTGATATTATACTGTGCATATATAAAAGTCAACGATATGCAACCACTTTCAGTTACCCAATTTATACAGTTGATCAATAATTTGGTCGGGTTTGAACAGCTTGCTGTTGAGGGTGAAGTGAGTGGGTTTTCTATTTCGCAAGGTAAGTTTGTTTTTTTTAGTTTAAAAGATGAGACAGCGGTCGTGGAATGTTTTGCAATGACGTATGCGATTGGTGTGCCACTTAAAGATGGAGTGAAAGTGCGCGTGTGGGGAACACCGGGGTTGTATGCTAAAAGTGGGAGATTTCGTATTACCGTTTCTTCGGTGGAATTATTAGGTGAAGGTGCATTGCAAGCTGCGTATGTGGCACTCAAGAAAAAATTAGAAGGTGAGGGATTGTTTGCAACAACTCGTAAACGAAGTATTCCACGGTTTGTTTCGCATGTTGCCTTTATTGGATCTAAAACTTCTGCAGCATATACTGATTTTGTTCGTGTAGCACAGAATCGATGGGGAGGTGTATTAATTTCAGTGTATGATGTGCGGGTACAAGGTGAAAGTGCGGCAACTGATATTGTAGGAGCTTTTGGGTATTTTAATGCGATTGCGGGGGATGAAAGTGTGTGTCCTGATGTGCTTGTATTGTCGCGAGGTGGTGGATCGTTGGAAGATTTACAATCATTTAATGATGAACGAGTTGCTCGTGCGGTATTTGGTAGCTTAATTCCGGTTGTAGTGGGAGTAGGACATGAACGTGATGAAACGTTGGTTGATTTTGTTGCCGATGTTCGTGCGTCAACGCCGTCAAATGCTGCAGAACGAATTTTTCCTGATCGAGTAGCGGTGTCACAGGAGTTACGTTCTTTTCAGGAATATTTAGAATTTTCGGTGGAAGGAGTAGTACGTCATGAAAAAGTTTTGCTGAGTAATACACTGATGGTTTTTGAACAAGGAGTTGTCGGATTGATTAAAAATGCTCGCATTCACATTCATTCAGTTTTGAATGCGCCGCAGCGTATACTAGGTGAAGTGAGAGTTATAAAAGGGTCGATAGAAAAAATAGCAACTAATAATGAATTGCGTATTGTGCGTGCGGTGTCATTTTTTCGTGAAAAAGTTTTATTTATCAGTAAAACAATTTCACTATTATCACCACAGGCGTTATTGGCACGTGGCTATAGTATTGTGAAGAGAAAAAATGGTACACTGATAACATCAGCCCATGACGTTGTAAAAGATGATGTGTTATCAGTGCGATTTCATGATGGTGAAACTGATGTAACGGTATTGTAATATGGCAAAAAAAGAAACATTTGGTGAAAAATACGAACGACTCGAAAAAATTTCTCATTATTTTGAAAAGGGTGAACTAGATATTGATGAGGCGTTAGAAAAATTTGAAGAAGGAGTTTTTCTCGTTAAGGAATTACAAAAACATCTTGATTCGGTTGAAAATAAAATTGCTGACATTAAAAAAACATTACAAGACGTATGAAGCGATGGTTTATCGCACTTCTTATACTATTGATAGTTTTGTTGGGATTGTTTTTTGTTGTCCGCCGTGTTGATTTGCTTCGATATGGACGCGTTGGATGGGGACGTTGTATTTCATACACGATAGACTCTGATATGACAGTGGTACATGACGAGATGATTATGGTTGCGGGGATTCCTGCACGTGTTCTTATTGCTCATTCACCAACTGAGTATGTTGCGGGTATTTTTGAGGGGGATGGTAATACCTGTCAACCGTTGGTGGTGCGTCGTGGAGAGTTTGTTGATAGTGATGACACCCGTCCGTTGTGGACTTCCATTGATGCGTTTAACCATAAGACGGATGATGCGGTACTTTTACGATTATATCCGACCGCACATTCGGTTATCGTGTATGCAGAAGATGGCGAATTGCAGGCAGCAAAATTTATCGAAGAATATAAAATTTTTAGTGCACTTTCACCACATTTAAGAAAGAATGAAACGTTTGGTGCGACGTATTATTTTTCAGGTCCTCACTTTACTGAACACCGTGTTGTTATTTGTGCAGAAAGTGACCCGGTTTGTTTGAGTGGGGATAATCATGGGATTACCCAAGGAGTCTACAGTTTTACTCCCGTGCTCAATACCAAAGGGGAATGGAATATTGATAATATTGTGCGTCATTAAGGGATATTTTGACACTCTTGACCAAAACCCCATAATTTTGTATAGTATTACCGCAGTCAATGCAGCCTAAGACAGTAGGTTGAGGTGAGAAATCCCTCATAAATCCTACCGAGGTAGCGACACAAACTCGGTCGAGTTGCTATCACCTTAGTCTCTTTGATGCAGGTGATTTTTTAAATTTATGCCAAAAAGTAGATCACAAAAACATGAGATGGTGTCTGATTTATCAGCATCACTCAAAGAAAGCAAAGGGGTAGTTTTTGTAAATCCTGGCAACATCAATGTAACTGACGTTACTACGTTACGCCAAAACTGTAACAAGTCTGGAGTACGCTACGTCGTTGCAAAGAAAACATTGCTCACCATTGCATTAAAAGATGCGGGGATTGACCTGAATGCTAATGAATTGCAAGGAACAGTAGGACTCGCTATTTCACAAGATGAAATTGCTCCTGCAAAAGTTCTTGCAGAATTTGGTAAGGGTCGCGAAGGATTTTCAATGCTCGGTGGTATCCTTGAACGTCAATTTATTGATGCGAAAGGTGTTACCGCTCTTGCAAGTCTTCCTTCAAAACAAGAATTATTGGGTATTTTGGTTGGCACATTGCAAGCTCCAATTTCTGGATTTGTCCGTGTACTTAACGGAAATGTTTCAGGATTTGTACGCGTGCTTGGTGCAATCAAAGACCAAAAAGGTGCGTAAGATAATAGTAATAAGTTATTAATAATTATATGGACGAACAAAAAATCGTTGAAGTGCCAGAAAAATTCAAGGCACTCGTAGAAACAATTGAAAAAATGTCAGTACTTGACCTTTCAGAATTGGTAAAGGTTTTAGAAGAAAAGTTCGGTGTTTCAGCAGCAGCTCCTGTTATGATGGGCGCAATGCCAGCAGCAGGTGCAGCAGCAGCAAATGATGCAGATGCAACTGTTTCAGTTGAATTGACTTCATTTGGTGAAAACAAAGTAAACGTTATTAAAGCTGTTCGTGAAATTACTGGTCTTGGTCTTGCTGAAGCAAAAGCTAAAGTAGAATCAGCTCCAACAATCATGAAGGACGGTTTATCAAAAGCAGAAGCTGAAGACTTGAAAAAGAAATTAGTAGACGCTGGTGCAACCGTAACAATCAAATAACTTTTGATATAAAAACTTCTCGAGCAATCGGGAAGTTTTTTATTTTACGATAGAAAAGGAGGAAATGTGATTATCTCGTATGACGTATGCTGTCAGTGTTGTCTCATCAATAGCACAGGAATCAAATGTTTTTGTTTGATATTGAGCGATAACTTCTCCCTGTTGTGAGAGGGTAACTATTCTTCCACTACTTGCTTCACAGATGTGCACACGGGCAGTTGTAGGATGCGCATAGATTTGGGAGATGGTGGTTAGTTTTGGCATAACCAATTTGGTGTTAAAGGTTTCCTGTTTTCCTTTAAACATTTTGATTATCGTGTCAGGAGAAGCAATATAGATGGCAGTTGCAATAGATACCAATTGTGCATTAGTTATTTCTCCTTTACCCCACAAAATTGCTTTACCATAACCACTGAGTGCGGCGGTGTGTTTTAAAATCTCTCCATTTTTTGAGATCGTATAAATAAAATTACCGTAGGGTATTTTAATGTTTATTTTTTCAGAATCCATGAGTGGAATTTGTGTTTCAGATAATGATTTTTTTTCAAATGAATAGGTGAAAAGTTTTCCATCACTTTCCAATAATAAGGTGTCATCTCCTGAAATTTTTTGAATGGTGGGGAGTATTGATTGACTGATAGGCAATTTTTGATTTTCTAGGTATATTTCACCGTTATCGTTATACACGACGTATCCATTTTCAATGGAGTGAAGATGATGATGTATTTCACTACTAATTGCCAGAACTTCTTTTTCCTCGACAGGAATTTTCTTTTCTAGAGTGGTTTGTATGGTTTGTAGTTCAGTAAGTATTGATAGCGCTGCAGGTTTTTTATCACCCTGTAACTCGCGTAATTGGTTTATATTTTCAGTAACTTCACGTAACAGTGCTTCAATTTTTTCGCCATCTTGAAAGGGAAGTATGGTGTCCAGACGAGTTTTTTGTTCGGTGAGTGCAGTGATTAATGTTGTAATTTTTGCCTCTGATTGGGCTGTTTTTGTTTGATGATTGTTGTAAATGAGTGTGCCAACCAAGAGAATGCCAGTTGCTAGTAACATTGTCACGATTGCTTGTTTAATACGGGGAAGTTCGAGGTATTTTTGGAATCCACGTTTTATGAATGTGTAGCAGGGAATGAGTATACCAAGGATTATTTTAAGAAGTAGGGTTTTTGTGCCTTTGAGTATCGCCTGTACTGTTTCTTTCGGTGTTAGTTTTTTTTCTTTTTTCCACTTACTGATATCGGGCGTTTCTTGGGTATCTTTTTTATTTTTTTGGAACGTTATTTTTTGGAATATGATAAATAAAAAACTGCGCAGTAGTATTCCTAATTTTTTTAAGAAATATTTGCTATCTTTTTTTGATTGTTCGTGAATAGGTGGAACTGACGGTGCTCTATTTTGTAGGTAGTCGGTATTTTTTTTCAGGTCGATAATGACAAAAAAAGATGATTCACTAATTTTATTTTCAATTTTTTTGATAATGCGCGAAGAAATTTCTTGGAGTGATGTGGTTGGTTTTTGTAATATGTTTCCAATTTCACCGAGACCACCAATTAATTTAATGGTGGGGGATGCAATGAGTATACGCGTGTTGGGAATAAGGGGGCCACACATCGAACTTTCAAATAATGTGGTGCTGTGTTGTGCGGTACTCCCGACTCCGTCCACAATAGTGCTTACTGCTTGGTAGGCGCGCAGTCCTTTATTTGCAACGACGTACGCACACACTTTTCCGCGATCAGCAATACAAATATGATTTTCAAAACAAATGGCCAGTGCGATGGTTGCTGTTTTAATAAAGCCATGATATTTACTTTCAATGTGTTTACTCCATTGTGCATTAATATGCGCAAGGATTGCATCAAAAATATGTTCTGCTTCTTTTGTTTTTTCATTACAAATATCCTGCATGTTGGTGCGCACATCACTTAACACCTTTTCAAATTGTTCAATTCCCGCGCTATTTGTTTCGTGCGATGAAAATACGTATAATAATTGAAATGGTTTGTTACCCAAAAATCCACGATATACTTTAGTGTGTGCGCTACTGCTATTGTCGGGTAACGCAAGAGTTACTGGGTACAGTTCAATATGGAGTTCTTCTTTTTTGACCGATGTCATTTCCATAGCTATACTACTTAGGTATACGGGAAATCCCGCTCAAATTTCACGAAATCTTACTATAGTATAGCAATTTTATTGCTTTATTTACGAGTGGATATGGTACTTGCTCAATTGTTTGGATCTGAATCGCGCTACAAGTTATTACAGTTATTTGTGAAGAACCCTGAAAAGACGTTTTTTGTTCGAGAATTGGTCAGACAAACGAGAGGGCATATGCACGCCGTTCGTCGAGAACTCATGAATCTTGAGGAAATTGGTATCATTCGTGCAATTGATGTTCCTGGTGGTGGACAACCATGGGGTGACACGGCTCCTTCTGACAAAAAGAAAAAATATTATACGTTTTCTCCGCAATGTGCGTTTTATGATGAATTGCGCGCGTTATTTTTGAAAGATTCGGTACACGGCACCCAAGAATGTGTTGAAACACTCCAGAAAATGCCCCACGTTGATTTTTTGGTGGTAAGTGGCGTTTTTTCAAAGGATGAACGGGCAAGTGTTGATGTGCTTATTGTGGGGTCTCCTTCAAAAGATGTGGTAGCAAAAGCTATGCGTTTTTGTGAGGATGCGTTTGGGTATGAATTACGCTACGCCGTAATGACGACTAAAGAATTTATGTATCGCCGAGATATCGTTGACCGATTTATATATGACATTATCGACAAAAAACACACCGTCCTTATCGACAAACTCGCCAACGTTGCCCATGTGTGATGTGGTTATTGCCTTACGTTCACGCACTGAAGTGACGGTAGGGGTTTTTATTGAGGGTGCTCTAGTTGTTACCCATCGTGATATAGCAGCTTCTTTACTTGAAACCTGTGAAGAAATTTTGTCAGGTTTTGGTTTTCATGTTTCACACATTTCTCACTTGGGGATTGTAAATATCCAAAGTTCTTTTACTTCTACTCGATTGTTGATGTTGTTGGCTAATATGACCGCGACATTTAGTAATACGGTGGTGGCATTATTGCCTAACGATTTTTTTGATCGTTCATCGCAGGAGCAAGAAAGTATATTTGCTGCTGCTTCATTTTCCGAGAGTTTACTTTTGGGGTATAATGGAGAGCCTAACATAACAACGCCCAAACAGTAGTATGTCGCCACGACTTGAATATCGCATATACGAGATTATTCCCGGTTTAATAATCTGGATTACCATTGTGGGGAGTTTTTTACTCTCTATTTTTGCGCCGTTGATTGCGGTTATTTTGATTATTGTTTTTGATGTGTATTGGTTGTTGCGGGTTATTTATTTTTGTATCAATTTGTTTGTGTCGTGGAGACAGATGAAACAAGTTCTTCGTGTTGATTGGGTTTCACGCATGAAAACGATTGATGATTGGGAACGACGGGTGCATGTGGTGATGTTGCCAACCTATAAAGAGAGTAAGGAGGTTGTATTTCACACCCTTACTACCCTTAAAAATTCTTCATATCCGAGTGCAAAGTTGGTGGTTGTGTTGGCGGGTGAGGAAAAGGATGCTGAAAATTTTAAACGAATTGCTGAAGATGCACAGCATACTTTTAAAAATGTTTTTCGAGAAATCATTGTCACTATTCATCCCTTTGGTATTGAAGGTGAGCTTCCTGGTAAAGGATCAAATTTGCATCATGCGGGTCCTGTAGTAAAAAATTGGGCTGATAGTCACGGTATTTCATATGCTGATGTGATTGTTTCTGCGTTTGATGTTGATACGTTGCCTCATCAGGATTATTTTTCATATTTAACGTACGTGTATTGCACACATCCCAACCCAACACGGTCAAGTTATCAACCCATCCCGTTATATTTTAATAATGTGTGGGAAACTCGAGGTATTGCGCGGGTCATGTCGTTTGGTACGACATTTTGGATGATGTCAGAAATTACACGGCCGTTTCGGTTGTGGACGTTTTCTTCTCATAGCATGAGTTTGCAAGCACTTGTTGATTGTGGTTTTTGGCAAAATAATTTAGTTTCTGAGGATTCTCGTATATTTTTACAAATGTTTATCCGCTACGATGGTAATTATGAAGTTACTCCTTTATATCTTCCCGTTTCCATGGATACGGTTGAGGGAGCATCATGGTGGCAGAGTGTGAAAAATGTGTATGTTCAACAGCGTCGTTGGGCGTGGGGAGTTGAGAATTTTCCCTTTATGTGTTGGCATTTTCGTCGAAATCCCCGTATTCCATTTGCAAAAAAACGTGCCATGATTTTACGCTATGCTGAAGGAATGTATTCGTGGGCCGTTGCATCAATTTTAATTTTGGTTTTGGGACGGTTACCATTGTATGTTGCAGCTGATTCACTACAGTCAAATGTATTATTTCAAAATACCCCGTTTGTGTTGGAACAGTTGATGCGTTACGCTATGGCGGGTTTGTTTGTGTCTGCGGGGTTATCGTTTACTTTATTACCACAACGTCCTGCACACGTTTCGATAACCACGTATTTGTATCTGTTATTAAATTGGATTTTACTTCCCGTGACTTTATTGGGATTGGGTAGTTTACCGGCAATTGATTCACAAACACGCCTGATGCTGGGTTCCTACTTAGGTTTTAATGTGACACCAAAGAAACGATAATTCTATCCTCAAGTTACCGCGCATATGGTATACTCATACTATATGCGTTTTATTATTGGTTTGTTGGTAGTGTTGTGTGGATTGGTGTGGGGTGGTGTGTATTATGTTGAGAGTAAACCCATAACTGAACACATAAAAACGGCAACTGAGGTTGCGGCTCAATATGCAGATCCCGGTTCCATTTTGTCGATTCTTCCCGACTTAGCAGGATTTAAAGGGGAACGGGTGTATTTGTTGTTATTACAAAATTCTCATGAACTGCGACCAACCGGTGGTTTTATTGGAAATTTTGGTATTGTTCGAGTAAAAGATGGCCAAATACTTGATACACAGTTTGAAGGATCTGAATATTTGGATGCGCGTATTCCGAAAGGAACCTTGGTTCCACGCTCTCCCAAACCTATTGCAACATACATGGAACAAGGATATATGTATTTTCGTGATGGGAATTGGAACCCTGATTTTAAAGAAACCGCGCAAACACTCGTACAATTATACGCACAATCGCGCGGTGATTATGCTGATAAAATTGATGGGGTGATTGCGGTAAATACGGATGTTGCTTCGGAAATAATGAAAATAGTGGGTCCTATTACGGTGTCGGGGGTTACGTTTACATCTGATAATATTATTGACCGGTTACAGTATGAAGTTGAAATTGCCTGGCTTAATAAAGCAATTTCAAAACATGAACGTAAGGCAATTGTTGACGAATTGTTTGATGCGATTAAAGATCGGTTATCGAGCATGAGCTTTGAGCAATTGTATGCGCTTGTGTTGCGCATGGAAGCGTTAGCTAAAGAAAAACATATTATTGGATTTGATTTTCGTGAACAAGTTCAGTCGGTATATGAAGGACTTGGTTATGCTGGTTTGATGCGATATACTAATTCCGATTTTATTGGGGTTGTTGATACCAATTTGGGTGGATTTAAAACTGACCGTGTGATGGAACGAGTGTGGCAGTATGCGGTTTCTACTCGTGATGCAAATACGTTACGGTCAGAATTGCGATTGCGTTATAAAAATCCGGGGGTAAAAGATTATCGAACTCGTGATTATCGTTCATATACTCGTATTTACTTACCGTTAGGGGTAAACAATGTTTCAGTTGTTGGTGGTAGTGTGTTTAATGAAAATTTGAAACGAGGGTTTGATGTGTATGAGGAGGGGAACTTTACGGTTGTGGGATTTTTCCATGTTGATAAATTACAATCTGAAAATGAATATGTGATTACGTATCAACAACCTGAATCTGTTTTTTCTCAGTATTCACGGGGATTATACGAATTACACGTGTGGAAGCAACCGGGAATGCATTCACCCACATTGACCGTTACCCATTCCTTTGATAGACCTGTAGTAGATGATACAACAACTTCGCCGTTTCAAACTCCTCTTACTATAGATCGAGATGTTACGTTACGAACGTTGTTGCAATAATTGCAATAACACATGTTTTCCAAAAAAATAGCCATTGATTTGGGTACAAAAAATGTACTCGTATATGTACAGGGACGGGGGATTGTATTAAATGAACCCTCGGTTGTTGCTATTTCAAAGTCGGATAATCGGGTGTTGGCAGTTGGAAATGAAGCGAATGATATGATTGGGCGCACACCTGATTCTATTGTTGCGTCACATCCGCTCAAAGATGGGGTGATTGCTGATTATAAAACCACTGAAATCATGTTACGGTATTTAATTACCAAATCATTAGGTGGATTTCGGTTATTTCGACCGGAGGTTATGGTTGCGGTTCCAGGTGGAATTACCTCAACAGAGCGCCGTGCCGTAGTTGATGCAACACTTGCTGCTGGTGCGCGGGCTGCCTATATTATTAAAGAACCCGTGGTTGCGGCAATTGGAGCTGATATTCCTATTGGTTCAGCGGCTGGACACCTTATTATTGATATTGGCGGAGGTACGATGGAAGTTGCGGTTATTTCGCTGGGTGGCATTGTAGCGAGTGCGTCAGTTCGTATTGCGGGAAATAAATTTGATGGTAGTATTCAAGATTTTATTCGTCGTAAATATGGGCTTGCTATCGGCGATCGTACTGCAGAACAAGTTAAAATTGAAATTGGTTCGGCACTGTATCTTGATAAACAGTTAACCATGGAGGTAAAGGGAAGAGATATTGTTTCGGGGTTACCTAAAATTGTAACCGTTACGTCATCTGATGTTACCGATGCGGTACAAACATCTCTTGAGGGTATGATTGGTGCAATTAAAGAAGTGTTAAATCAAACACCTCCAGAATTAGCAGCCGATATCATGGATAAAGGAATGGTGTTGTCGGGAGGTAGTAGTCAGTTGCGTAACCTTGCACAATTATTTTCTCAAGCAACCGGTGTTCCCGCGTACATGGCTGATGAACCGTTATTTTGTGTGGCGCGGGGGACGGGTATTGCCCTTGAAAATTTAGAAAGTTATAAACGTTCCATATTATCAACGAAATAAAATCTCTGTAGGGAGATTTTTTCTTTTATACACAGTGACAGAGCAAGTCAGGAAATTGTGTTTATGGTATACTGCAATTGTCACTATGCGTATACTAACTTCTCACATTAAAAAGTTTTTTCTTCGTCATCAGTTTCTTACCGCGTTTATTTTGTTTGCTGTTTTTTCGGTTGTCATGACACCAGTTCCTACTCATGCTGGTTTTTCTGTTGGAGAAACCGTAACTTCTATTCTTGGAACTTTGATTGGGGAGTATTATGTTCCATTCATGGGTAAGTTGATGGCATTGATTGCAAACGGAATCGTGATCGCGGCTGGATATAATGGATTTGCCGATGCAACGGCGGTACAAGTTGGTTGGGTGTTGACGCGTGACATAGCAAACATGTTTTTTGTGGTTGCATTGCTTTTAATGGCATTTGGTACCATGTTTAATATTGAAAAATTGGGTACGTTGCATCATTTACCTCACATTTTAATTTTTGCTATTGCTA
This sequence comes from uncultured Gammaproteobacteria bacterium, assembly GCA_964622665.1. GTDB lineage: Bacteria > Patescibacteriota > Patescibacteriia > Magasanikbacterales > CAZUUO01. Next base: position 11,744 of record CAZUUO010000007.1, read on the forward strand.
TTAATTTTAGTAAAACATTAGTGTTATTTTTGGTTGATATTGCGCAAGTATTCATGTTGACGTTTGTGAGTGCCTTTCAAAATACTGCTGCAGGTAATTTTGTGAAGGCGTTTGGTATTACTGATTGGTTTACGTTAGTTGGACAAACAACACCTGAAACGAGTTCTGCGGTTGGTGTTGCTATTGCAGGGTATTTGCTGTCTGCGGTTTTGGTTACGATTGCAACCTTTATTTTGGCAACCTTTTTCTTTTATTTAGTCTATCGGTTTGTTTATTTGTGGATTTTGATTATTTTAGCACCGCTTGCGTTTGGTGTGGCAGTATTAGGAGATAAGGGTCATCACCAATATGCGCATTGGTGGGAAGAATTAACAAAAACTATTATTTCAGGACCGGTGCTTGCCTTTTTCTTATGGCTCACATTATTGATTGCGGGATCTTCCATGGGTGGTTCAATTGGTAGTGAAGTTGTGGGTGGATCGATTGCTACGAGTGTTGATGCGAGTGGTCAAGCACAAATTGTTTCTTTACAATCCAAGGCATTTTCAATTGATGTTATTATTACGTTTATCGTGAGTATTGTTTTGTTAATGTTGGGTTTGCATGTTACCGAGGAAGTTTCGGGAGGTGCCTTTAAGCATGGAAAGAGTGCCGCAAAATGGACAAGTGGTTTAGCAGCTGGTGCCGCTGCGTGGGCAGGTTATAAAACTTTGGGTGCCGCAAAGAGTGTTGGAGGTGTTGCGCTTAAAGGAGTTGGAGCGGTAACTGGAGTAAATACGGCAATTAAATATGCAAAGTCAGGCGTTACACAAGGTGTTAAAGCAGTTAAAACTTCTGGTATTGGTAAAGCATTGGGCATGGATGAAGATTATAATAAGGTGAAACAGGCACAAATTGATGCTAAAGTTTTGCGTGCCTTTGGTAAGGGGGATAAAGCGCGCTTATTAGAGCAATCAACTATTGGTGATATTCGCAAAAATCTTGATGGTTTAACAATGTCACAAGTGAAACAGAAAATGGATGAGCTTCGACAAGGTGGTGATACCTCAAGTTTATATTATAAGGCGGCCGCAATGTCACTTACTGATAAAGGATTTTTCAATAGTAATCATTCAGCTCTTGATCAAGCGGCTGGCGGTGATGTTGATTTTCAAAATGATTTGATTGCTGCAGCAAATAAAGCGGGTGCAAATTATGTGAAAGTTGAAGGTGGTGATAAAAATGCGTCAGTTGCTACCATGATGGCGGGTAAAAGTGATAATGATATCAATACGATGTTTGCTAATATTGATAAGCAATCCATGATGACCCGTGATTTGGATGGTAATGAAGTGGTTGGTGATCAATTGGCAGCGTATAAGCTTGCAAATTTATCAACGACACAATTTGGTAACATGAAAAATGAGGGACTTAAGAATAAAATTAGAGATGGTATATTGTTGTCATTGAAAAATGTTAAGGGGGATGGTCAAGAACAACAAAATCTTCGTACTAAATTGGCAGAACAATATAATTCATTTAGTGGACTTTCAGGAACTCCCAATGCGATTACTGTGGATGCAACCAGTGGTTCCATTGTTAGTGGCTCCCCTGATGTGATTGCACGTAGTGAAGCTGTACATCGTTCACAGTCTAAAAATTTGGCTGATTCGTATACAACTGAGGTTCGTAAAGAAAAAGGAAATGTTTCAGTTATTGATTCTAAGGTTTCAGGTGCAATTAATTCATTACCCATGGGGGCTACTCGACAAGATACTGTTAAGAATCTTTCGGGTTTACAACTATCATCTCAATCATTACAAAGTAGTGGTAGTGCTACTAAATTTGACGAAGAACGTGCGCGTATTGAACAATTGCAAAATGAGTTAAAAGCTAAGTATGCTTCACTTACTGGTTCAACGGGCCTTCGTGATGCTGCGGGAAATGAATTGTCATTTGGACAAGCATTTGATGCAAGTACGATTAATAAATCTGTTGAAGATTTAAAATCTGCACTACAAAAACGTCAAAATTCTCGAGATCCTGGTGAACAAAAGCAATTGGATGGTTATATTGCAACATTACAAAAACAAATTTCTTCATTAGCACAAGATTCTAAATTGGGCCGTAGTTCGTCAAGCGGTACTCGTGATCGATCTCGTTATCAAAAAGTGAATGATAAAATGAAAAATGTTGATCGAGTTGTTTCAACATACATGGCACAGGCGCGTAATTCTAATGATAGTAAGGCTAAGTTGAATGCTATGAAAGCGGCTCGTGAACAAATGAAATCTGCAGTTGCGGCATACGATGTAAAGGCTGATAATCCTATTAATGGACTTGCGATACCACAGGGCACAAGACAAAAGATTTCAGAATTAAAAGGTAAGCTTGATGCATTAAAAGGTAAACTCAATAAAGATTTTACGCCAGCTGAACTTACTGAGCTTGAAAATCTTAATAAAGAATTTGAAAATTTACGTCGTGAATTAACCTAATTTGTGTGGTATGACATCGTTACTTCATCTTATTGAAACTGAAGAGATACAAACACAGATACAAGGTGTTCTTGAACGACATAATCTACAACAATATTCTGCTCTCGTTGATAATATTCTCGAACAGGTTTTTGAAGGGACATTGTATTATGAAGATTTTAACCAAGCTCTTGAAAATGAGGTTGATGAAGTAACTGATGATGTGCTTTCAGCTGAAAGTGAGATTTATTTGATTTGTGTTGAACCACACGAAGAAGAGCTAGAAAAATTGTTTTCAGAGAATAAGAAAAATTTTAATGAAGTGTTAACTGAAGTTCAGGCTCGTTTTCATATAGAAACTGAAGGTGACCGTTACAAAGATCGATTGGCACGTTTTTTGAAATCTTTTTTTGAAGGGGAATATGATAGTGAGCGCACAATACGATCTCTTAGTAAGGGTTTTAAACCCGGAGGTTTAGAGATGAAGGAAGAGGATGCGAGAGTGCTTGTTGAGTCTGTAGAGGCGTATGTTGGTCGCATATCGTATGATGCGGTTTCTAGTTCATCCGATTCATCTTCTTTAGGTTTGGTATCTCATGAGGTAACTTCTCCAGAGGTTGCAACTGCATTGGCTCCTGTTGCAACAATTTTGGTAGATACTCCTCAAGAATTAACTAAACAAGCACAGACAGCTGAATCTCATGAGATTGTTCCCGTAAGTTTAGTTGATACCGTTTCTGAATTACAACCTCAAAAGGCTGAAGTTGTGTTACCAAAATTACCACAAGAAAAAGCACGTGAAGAAGCATTGTATCAAGCAAAAACCGCCATATTACAAAAAAATACGTTTGCCGAATCCACACCTGTTGTCAAAACAGTTCCTATTGAAGTTACAAAAAAAGATGAAGTTGTTTCAACTAATAATTCAGTAGTGTGTGATGTGCTCGAAGATGCGGAAGTTACCGAATTAATGAAAGCAAAGGATGGTATTGATGAAACGATTGCGGGTGAATCACGCATTCATGAGGAATTACAAAAAGTATTTCAAAAAATAGTTGACACCTATGCGAGTTTTTTAACAAGTAGTGAATTGTGTGATCGATTTTATCGATTGGTCATTGCTCGTCTGAAAGGATTGAAAGATCAATATGCAACGCGAGATGTTGTTTTGTCTCCTGTTGAAAATGGGGGATTGGGATTTAGTCCTTCACAAGCTGATGATTTTTTAACTTTTTTAGAGACGGAGAAGAATATTTTGCAAGAAACATGGGATCAGGAAATTAAGATTAAAAAAGAGGAGTTTTTGTCGCAACGCCGAGAACAATTATTTTCAAAAAATTCAGTAACTCCGTTAAAAACTGTTCCCACTAACCAAATGACGGGGGATATTATTGGCGTTGTTCCTACGCCACCAAAACCAGCAACACCAGTTGCTCCTCATCTTCAAACATCAAAACCAATCATGCATGATGTGCATGATACCGCGCCGATGCTTGATGGGGTGATGGAGTTACAATCGTATTCCCTTGAGGATTTTCATCGTTTAAGTAAAGATCCGGTACAAGCAGCACACAAAATTGAACAAAAAATTGATATTTTGGGTCAGTGGATGTATGTGAAACGTGCACAAGGTATTGATGCGTGGAAAGATAGTGCGTTGATGCGATTATATCGTGAGCATTTACAACAATCGTTACTTGCTGATATGCCGATTACTGAAGTTATTCAGCGAAGAACAGAGGCAGGACAGCCCACTTTAACGCTTGCTGAAATTGAGGCGCTTACTGATTTAAGTTCACGACTCCGCAAATAGTGTTGTCCCCATAAATTCATGTTCTATTTGTGCTATACTGGAATTGTTACCAAATACGTACGGTATGCAAAATCAGTTCGTTGTTCCTCAATTTTTAGATGTTGAATCAAAAATTTTTGGACCTATCACGGTTCGTCAATTTTTAATTCTTATCGTGGAAGGTTTGCTTATCGCATTATTTTATCGTTTATTTACGGTTGTTGTATTTGGTGTGTTAACGTTTATTACGGGTGCTATTGCGGCAGCCTTTGCATTTTTTAAAGTAAATGGACGGCCTTTTCACTTGTTTGTTATCAATTTTATTCAAACATCAAAACGTCCGCCGGTACGCATGTGGGGAAAAGAATATTCTGATAGTGAATTAGAAATTTTTCGAGCACGAGTTCCCGCGGTTGTGCCTCCACAGGTTGTTAAAAAAGCTCGACCGTCCGAAAGTCATTTGGCTAAGTTGTCCTTGGTGGTGAATACGGGTGGAGCCTATAAAGGTGATGAGAATCATGGGTCTGAAGTTCCCTTATCAATAAAGTAAGTATGTCACAAGGAGCGAAACAAAAAAAACCACAGTTACCTGCCACAAAACGTTTTTTGGATATTGCTGAAATTCGTGATGATTGTGTCATTATGCGTGATGGGGGATTGCGCGCGGTTTTGTTGGTTTCAAGTATCAATTTTTATTTGAAGTCTGATGATGAACAGACAGCTATTATTTCAGCGTATGTTTCTTTTATAAATTCACTTGATGATCCAATACAAATTACTATTCAATCGCGAAAATTGAATGTTGATGCTTATTTACTTCAGTTAAAGGAGCGTGAGGAAAAACATACGACAGCATTATTGAAGGAACAAACGGCAGCATATCATGATTTTATTAAGCAACTTATCGACTTGGGAGATATTATGTCTCGTCGATATTTTGTTACGGTGCCTTTTTATCCATCGTCGCAAAAAAATAAAGGATTTTTTAAGAGAGTGGGGGAATTGTGGTCTCCATCGGTTGCGATTAAATTAAAGGAAGAAAAATTTCAACAGTATCGTTACGAGTTAGATTTGCGTATTCAGCGCATCATTGGGGGGCTTAGTTCTATGGGGTTGCAAGTTACCCGTCTTGATACCCAAGCATTAATTGAGCTGTATTATATGACCTATAATCCTGATTTAGCTGAGGTTCAGAAGATGGTGGGAGTTGAGGATTTACAGGTGGAACTACAATAATTTTTTGTATGGCATTTACACTTTCATCACAAGGGCAATCATCACAACAGCCCCGTAAAATAAGCAGCACTGAAAAACAGACGCGCGAAGATTTAATTTCTCTTGAAGAGGAACGTGTCTATCGACGGGGTGTTGTTTCAATACATGATATTATTGCCCCACAAGCGGTGAAAATTGAACCATCTCGTATGCGTTTGGGGGATGTGTGGGTGCGTACGTTATTTGTGGTTACGTATCCTCGTTACTTGACGATTGGTTGGTTTGCACCGATCATGAATATCAATAAAACCGTTGATATCGGAATGTTTTTTTATCCGATTAAAGCACCGATCATTTTAAAACAACTCCAGAAAAAGGTGGGTGAAATTCAAGCGCAACTTTCATTTGATCGGGAGAAGGGTGCACCACGTGATCCATTACGTGAATCTGCATTACAAGATATTGAACGATTGCGGGATGATTTAACGCAGGGTATTGAACATTTTTTTCAATTTGCGTTGTACGTGACGTTGTATGCACAAACGGAAAAAGAATTGGATGAATTTACTGATGAAATTGAAGGTTTATTTGCAAGTAAATTAGTGTACACCCGTAAAGTTTTTTATCAAGCAGAACAAGGGTTTAATTCAACCGTTCCGTTATGTACTGATGATTTGATGATTAATTTTAACATGTCATCAAGTCCGTGTGCTTCGAGCTTTCCCTTTATCAGTGCCGATTTAACGTCAAATTCAGGTGTGTTGTATGGTATTAATCGCCATAACAATAGTTTGATTTTATTTGATAGATTTAGTTTGCAAAATGGTAACATGGTGGTATTTGCAACTTCAGGTGCTGGTAAATCATATGCGGTGAAAGTTGAAATTGTGCGTCAACTCATGATGGGAGCTGAAGTGATTGTTATTGATCCTGAAATGGAATATAAGGTGTTATCAGATACGGTTGGAGGAACGTATATTAATATTTCCTTGTCATCTTCGAGTAAAATTAATCCTTTTGATTTACCTCGTCCTGTTGCGGGTTCCAACGCAAGTACTGAAGATACCATTCGCAGTGCGGTTATTATTGTGAAGGGTTTACTCCGATTGATTTTAAAAGATATTACTCCTGCAGAAGATTCGTTACTTGATCGCGCACTTCTTGAAAGTTACGCCAAGAAAGACATTGTGGCGGGAGTTGACTTGAGTACTATTCAACCACCAATCATGGCTGACTTCCTAAATATTTTGGAAGGCATGGAGGGAACAAAAGATATTATTATTAAATTGAAGAAGTTTACTGAAGGTACGTTTGCTGGGTTATTTAATTCACCAACAACCGTTGAAATGACTAATAAATTAGTTGTATTTTCGGTGCGTGATCTGGAGGATGAATTGCGCCCTCTCGGTATTTATTCCATTGTTAATTATATTTGGAATGTGGTGCGCAGTGAACTTCGTCAACGTATTCTCGTTATTGATGAGGCGTGGTGGTTGATGCAATATGAAGATAGTGCGAAATTTTTATTTGCACTCGTGAAACGTTGTCGTAAATATTATTTGGGGGTTACCACGATTACACAGGATGTGAACGACTTTTTGCGCTCACCGTATGGTCAGGCAATTGTGAATAACTCGGCGTTGCAGTTATTGTTGCGTCAGTCGCCAGCAGCTATTGATTTAATTCAAAAAACCTTTTTACTCACTGATTCTGAAAAATATCTTCTTTTGGAAAGTGGGGTTGGAGAAGGAATTTTCTTTGCCGGTAATAAACATGCAGCAATTAAAATTGTTGCATCCCCAGCTGAAGATAAAGTGGTGACAACGGATCCAAAGAAATTATTAGAACGTGAAAAAGAACTAGCTTAATATATATGAAAAAAATTCTTGCAATTATTGGTGGTATTATCGCACTAGGCGGTATTTCGTTTGGTGTATACTCCTATGTTTCAAAACCAAAGCCGGTAGAAAATAATGAAGCTGCCAACACGAACACACAAAATGTTGCTGAAATCATGAAAAATACACCACCGGTTGAAGTTGCCGCAACTCCAGAGAACGAAAAGGTGGTACCACCACTTTCAAAACCTGTTATCGAAGAGCGCCCGGTTGTAGCTGAAAGTGTGAGTGATACCCATATTAAAACTACGGCTACGGTATTTACTGAATTTTATGGTTCATTTGATTCTGCAACTGTAGAACGTTCTATTGCCCCATTATCTCAAATGACTACCCGAGATTTTTTTGCGACACTCCAAAAAAATGCGCAAACATTGCGTGGTGAAAAGCCTTATATTATTCAAACTCGTTCGATGGGCGCTAAAATTTTAGGAGGTAATAGAGTTGAAGTTTTGACACGTCGTGTAAAGACGGTTGCTGGGGTTACTGAAAATTTTCAACAAAAAATCGTTATAACTTTACAAAAAGTGGGCGATGCTTATTTAGTTTCTGATGCAACTTGGAATCCTACTACGTTCTAGTTATTTTTTTCTTCGTGATGCGCTCTTTCCTCAATTTTGTTGTTCGTGTGGCGCGCATGGTTTTTTGTTGTGTTTAAAATGTTCCTCGTTACTTCCATCTTCAGTCACCGCTTATTGTGTACATTGCGATGAAACAGTATGCGTGTGTAAGGTAGAGAAAATTATTGATGGAGCATACTATCTCTCGTTTTATAGTGATCCTATTATGCGACGCGCTATTCATGCACTTAAATACCGTCGTGAACGAGCGATGGGGCCATTGCTGGGTATTATTCTTGCAAGAGCGTATTTGTCTCAAAGATTTTTAGTTGATGTAATCATTCCTATTCCACTTCATTTTCGGCGACGTGCGTTTCGTGGTTTTAATCAAGCAGAGGAAATTGGGAAGATGGTGGGAGAGAGTTTGGGAATTCCGTTGCTCACTGATACCTTAAAAAAAAGAAGATCAACAGCTCCGCAAGCATTGCAAGTATTTACGCAACGTCGAGATAATGTTGCCGGATCGTTTGTGGTGAAGGGGAGAATACCTGAACAGGTGTTATTGCTTGATGATGTAGTGACCAGTGGCAGTACGGTGATTGAAGCAGCACAGACCCTTAAAAAAGCGGGGGTACAAAAGGTGTATGTTGTATCACTTGCGCGGGGATGATTTCCATTGACGAATACGTGCTTTTTGATTTATACTCAATTCATCAATTTGGAGAGGTGGCCGAGTGGCTTAAGGCAGCAGTTTGCTAAACTGCGACCCTTTACGGGGTCTCGCTGGTTCGAATCCAGTCCTCTCCGCCAGTTGAATTCCGGTGTATGCCGGTTTTTTTATTTTATGTTAGGATGGGGTATATGAAAGTCATCATTGCCTCACAAAACCCCGTCAAAATTGCGTGTGTACAAGAAGGGTTTGCGCGTATTTTTCCTGAGTATGATTTTGAATTTGAAGGTGTTTCAGTACCATCGTTAGTCTCCGATCAGCCAATGAGTGATGCTGAGACATTACAGGGTGCAATGAATCGGGTGCATAACGCACAAGAAAAAATTTCAGATGCCGATTTTTATGTGGGTATTGAAGGAGGAGTTCAAAAGGTTACTGATGAGATACATGAATTTGCGTGGATTGTTATTTTTCGTAATGGGATTATAGGAAAAGCAAAAGCGCCGATATTTATTCTTCCTCCCGTTTACAAAGAGTATTTAGAAAAGGGGATGGAAGTTGGTCATATTTCAGATGTAGTTTTTGGTAAAGAAAATTCAAAACAAAACATGGGTGCGTCGGGATTATTAACACGAGGTGTTCTTGACCGAAAAAATTATTATGTTCCTGCGGTTATATTGGCGTGCCTTCCGTTTGTGCAACCTGAGTTATACGCAAAATAATTTTTTTCTGTTATCAATTTTTTTCTTGTGTGGTATACTGTAGGCATATGTCACAAGAATCAAAAACATCGTATCTAGTTTTTTTACTTACTGCCTGTTTGCTTACCGGTTTGTTTGTTGCGTTGATGATGAGTTTACTATTTACCCATCGTATGTCTGTCATGAAGATGGGGTATGGTGCAGATTTTTTACGTTTACAGCAACAAGTGGATAACTTAAAAAAACCAGAGGAAGTAAAAAAAGATGATGAGGTGATTAAAGATGTTGCTAAACCAGGAATGATGAGTAAAACCTATAAGAATGACTATTATGGTTTTTCTTTTGCTTATCCGTCACCCATGATGTCTGCGCCGTGCTTGAATGATTTTTGTGAAAAAATTACCGAACAAAGTGATGTACAGTTGGTAAAATTTCAAGAAATTGATGGCGGATATTTTGAACTGTCGATGTGGAAGAACAAGTTGGGTATGCCATTTCCTGATTTTGCAAAAAAATCATTTGCTGAAATTGTTGCTCGTCCTAATGAACACGTGAGCGCAACCTTTGAAGATGTTGGTATGACAACCTTTAAAGGTTATACTGCATTTTCATATATTGCGAATGGCACATTTGAAGAACGGGGTAGTGCGGTTTCGTTTGGAAGCAAAGGGCCCTTTGCTATCATGCAATCTAATAACCCTAGTGAGTTGCGACAGGGTTTAGTAATTTCAGTTCCACACCGGGTAGTATATTTTGATGCTAATGGTTTTGCCTTCCGTTTAATTTTCCCAGAAAACAGTAAAACAGCAAAAAGCATTGTGCAAAGCTTGAGTTTCAAGAAATAGGTGCTGATATATCAAAAGACCTTCTCGCATAAGAAGGTCTTTATTTTTTAATAATTTTTTTGGTAATAAAAAAACAACCGATTGCTCGGTTGCTTTTTACTTCTAACTAGAAGCGGTTGCGTGATGAGAAACCGTTTGATGGGCGGTCTTCGCGTGGACGTGCTTCATTGACTTTCAATGGGCGACCTTCCAACTCTTTACCATCCCAATCCGCGATTGCTTGTTGTGCTTCAGCTTCAGTAGCCATTTCAACGAAACCGAAACCGCGTGAGCGACCTGTTTCGCGATCTGTCATGATGCGAGCTGATACAACTGTACCTGATTGTTCAAAAGCTTGTTTCAAAGTTTCCTCTGAAGTTTTGAATGAGATACCACCAACAAATAATTTTGTTGCCATAATTGCGAGCTTGAAAAAAAACGTAAGGCGACCTGTGTTGCCTTTTTCGTCGCATTACTGACAACGAATTAAGGAGAGCACACCACTTACGTCATGTACTATAGCACGTTTTGAGGATTTGTGCAAGGTGTTTGAAGTAGGAAAACTGTGAATTGTTTGGTATAGTACTCTTATATGACATTAGCACAGTCGATTCTTGCTCATGAAAATAAGGAAAAGGCTCAATTATTGGGGCGTTTTTTTAAAACGGGGAAGGGAGAATATGGATATGGTGATCGGTTTGTTGGATTGACGGTGCCACAAACCCGTAGTATTGCAAAAAAATATTATCAACTTTCTCTTGATGAGATTCGCCAAGCCCTGCAAAGTCCGTTTCACGAGGTGCGTCTTGCTGCGTTATTTGTCTTGGTGCATCAATTTACGGATGGAAATGAACAAAAGAAGAAAGAACTCTGTAATTTTTATGTAAAGTATACACAGTTCATCAATAATTGGGATTTGGTAGATACGAGTGTGTATTTTATTGTGGGTGAGTATATTTTTGGGTGTAATGG
>CAZUUO010000007.1:22931-26035 GCA_964622665.1 uncultured Gammaproteobacteria bacterium
GATCCTTTGGTACGCAAAAAATATTTGAGTATGAAGAAAATGGTATGAAATTTTTTATAACAGAGTTTTTTACGTTTGGTGTGAAACAAGCTCGAGCAGCTTTGTTTGGCGGTATTTTTTTGGTATTACTCTCGATTGCACATCCTGCATCGGAACTATTAGGTGTAGCGCGCAATGATTTTTTGTTTGTGTCAGCGGTATTGGTGCAAATTATTTTGGTATTGTCTGGTCTTGAAACGTGGTGTGAAGTAAGAACCATTACTACATTTCATATTCTTGGATTAGGTTTGGAATTATTTAAAACTCATCCTGCTATAGGGTCATGGGCATACGCTTCTGGTGGATTTTTTGTTCTGGCAACTGTGCCGTTGTATAGCGGATTTATGTATGCCGCAATTGGAAGTTATATATCGCAAGCATGGCATATTTTTTCTTTACGATTACAAAATACACCACCGATATGGGTGAGTGCGGTTCTTGCTGCTGCGGTATATGTGAATTTTTTTACCAATCATTGGGTGTATGATGTTCGTTATATCTTAGCGGTGTTGGTTGGCATTTCTTACTACCGTACGTTTGTGACGTTTGTTGTTTCTACGCGGGTATATCGTATGTGGTTGCCGTTGTCATTTGTGTGTATTGCGTTTTTTGTATGGGTTGCTGAAAATGTGGGAACTTTTTTTGGGGCGTGGGTGTATCCGCACCAAGTGAAAGGTTGGAATGTGGTATCCTTCCATAAGATATCTTCATGGTCACTATTGGTTATTTTATCTTTTTTAATTGTTTCATTAATAAAACATTCATATGATCAAAGAAACGGACGAAGAATTGCGCGCTCGATTGGGAGATGAGGCATATCGTGTATTACGACAGGGTGAAACAGAGGCTCCCTTTACGGGTGAGTTATATAATCATCATGAGGATGGTGGGTATGCTTGTAAGGTGTGTGGAACGGTGTTGTTTGATTCAACTACTAAATTTGAGAGTGGTACTGGTTGGCCGAGTTTTGATAGTGCAATTCCCGGAACAGTGAAGTTTGTGGAAGATGGAAGTTATGGTATGGAACGTGTTGAGGTGCGATGTGCTACCTGTGATTCGCATTTGGGACATGTATTTCCTGATGGTCCAACTAAAACAGGACAACGATATTGCATAAATTCAGTGTGTTTGGGTTTTAAGAAAAAATAAAGTAATTCACAAGTCGGTTCTCTTAAAATTTGCTATACTAATCATATTGGTATGATGCCTCGATTTTTAGGAGAACAAATTCACACTGCACAACGAGAAACTACATCAGCACAAGATTTAGTGGAGCGTTTTTCTGTTTCCGGATCTCTGGATTTACGCACTGCCACCAATGAAGAACGGAAGGTTATTATGCAATATTTGCGTAGTAATGCAGAAACAATAAGTCCTTCTCTATTGGAAGAATTTCTTGAGGCGGCGGTTACCTACCATGATATTACTCTTGAAGAAGTTGAAGAGTACCTTCGGGGGTTGCCTGCAGAACAATGTTATGTTTTTGCGGTTTTCATATTGCAAATACAACCAAAATTAGATTTGGGAGATTTGTTTTTGTTTTGTTATTACAAATTATCGAATAAAGATCAGAGGGAATTGCGTGAATTTGCGATTGTACAGGGTGGTGATGCCTCGTTGTTGGTTGCACCTGACAAAACAATGGTGAAGGAATTTTTAAGTAAAACGCGTTCGTTTGCTCGTGTACAAGAATACTTGGGATATTTAGTACGTAGTGCAGAGCGTTTTGAGGATCCTCGTGTTTTGGAGGCTTTGCAATTGTTTGTTCATGAGGCACAGGGATTATTTCTTTGTGTAGTTCCGCATATTACATCACTGAAACGGTTGGGAATTATTGTTGATGTTCCTGAATCATTATCTACGGATACTTTTTTTAACCATTTTAATAAAGAAATTGTTGTTGGAAGAAATAGAATCATGCCGGTAATGGAACGTGTCGAAGAGGAACAGGCGAGTGATTGCCTACTTGAAACACGACATGCTTGGAGTAAAACTATTCCCGAATCATTGGTTTCTAATTTTATTACGATGCCTAGTTATGCACGGCATTTAGAAAGTATACGCCCCACTCCTGAGGCAATGCTTGCGTTTTTGGAATCTCACGTTGCAGAACATCCTGTTGGTGATATTTTTGCACATCCTGAAGCGGTGGCACGCTTGGTTCGATATGAAAAAGAAATGTTTCCCCATATCTCACCATCGATTTCATCGTACTTAGTTGACTTAGCAATGCATAGCTTTCATACTACCGCAGATCTTTCTTCTTTTTTGCAGCATCTTGAAAGGTACGAGACGATATTTGATCGTTCGTTTCATGCGGAATTGTCAGATTGGTATGAACACAATTCGCTATCGTTTGGTTCTCGATTGGATTTGGTGCAACAATTGGGTTTTGATGGAAAAGAGAGTTGGTTGATAAAGCATGGAAATTGGGTAAAACCTGAATCATTTCCCCTTGTTGTTGACTCGTATGCTCGTTTAGAAAAACATAAATCTTTTGCAACGATTGAAAAAGAGCTGCTTGTTCGTTGTCCTTTTGTTTTTTCGGGCATTACCCCTGAAGCTCTCGCACAATTATCTTCGGCTGAATTATTGATTGGTATTGAACATGCTGCAGATTTTTCGTGTGCAAGTGATGTTATGCAGACCATAGTTTCACGGTTAGGTTTTGAAACTATTTGTTCTCATTTTGAAAAACGAGGAATTTCAGTGTCATGCGTGTTTGTAAAAAATATATTGCCGTTTGTTTCTGATAAGGAATTTGGTGCGTATGTTCATACCTATAGTCATTCTCGTCCCGAATTACTTCGCGCACTTTCTCCTGAAAGAATTTTACGTCTTCCTTTGACTGATTGTATTGAGTATTATCAAGTATTACTGCAGCATCGTGACTTTGTATCACTACGAACAGTGTATGAACAAGCTGTAAAATATGGAGCTCGAACTCGGGAACATCGTGACTTTGTTTGGGGGTTACTAGTAAGACATATCGCGAACGATTTGGAATTATTTGTTACTATGGTTTCTCGTAATGTCGCGGGTGTTGCATTGCAATATCATGATGA
>CAZUUO010000008.1:0-25378 GCA_964622665.1 uncultured Gammaproteobacteria bacterium
CTCACGCGGTGGATTTGGCGCAAAACGCTCATTTGGCGGCGATCGAGCAGAACGCAAACCATTTGTAGCTCGCGAAGATCGCGGTGAAAGTGCAGAACGACCAGCTCGTGCAAGTTTTGGTGGCGACCGTGACGAATCTCCACGCCGAAGTTTTGGCGGAGATCGTGATAGCGCACCTCGACGCAGCTTTGGCGGACGTCCATCATTTGGTGGATCTCGCGGAGGCTCACGTGGTGGCGATCGACGAGGTGGATTTGGTGGCGGCGGTGGAAACCGACGTGGTGGCCGAGCTCCTCGCCCTATCGATGTTTCAAAATTTATCAACAAAGCAGTCATCGAAGAGAAAGTTGAAAAATTCATTCCTGAACATCGTTTCACCGACTTCAAGTTCCACGAACATTTAGAAGGAAATATCACGGATAAAGGATATCGTGATCCAACACCAATTCAAGATCGTGCAATTCCGCATGTTATGCGTGGTGACGATGTGGTTGGTATTGCAAACACGGGAACTGGTAAAACCGCAGCATTTTTATTGCCACTTATCAACAAAGTGTTGCATGACAAAACGTTGCGCGTGTTAATCATGGTGCCAACTCGCGAACTCGCAACCCAAATCAACGATGAGTTGAAAGGATTTACCCGCAACATGGGTATTGGTAGCGCGGTGTGTGTGGGTGGTGCTGCGATTTTCCCTCAAGTTCGTGATTTAAATCGTAAACCAGCCTTTGTTATTGGAACTCCGGGACGTTTGAAAGATTTTATTGAACGCCGCACGTTACAATTACAAGGATTTAACACTATCGTTCTTGATGAAGCTGACCGCATGCTCGACATGGGTTTCATCAACGACATGCGTGACATTTTGTCAAAAGTACAAAGTGAACACCAGACCTTGTTCTTCTCAGCAACTCTTTCATTTGAAATTGAAAAATTGATTGGAGAATTTTTGAAAAATCCTGTCTCTATTTCAGTAAAAACGGGGGTGACTGCAAAGAACGTTGAGCAAAATGTTGTTCTTATTGAACCAGGCGCTGATAAAGTTGCCGTTCTCTACGACATGTTGCTTGATCCAAACTTTGAAAAAGTGCTCGTCTTTGGACGCACCAAACACGGTGTTGAAAAATTGAGCAAAGTATTATCGATGAAAGGTTTAAAATCTGAATCTATTCACGGTAATAAATCTCAAGCAAAACGCCAACGTGCACTTGATATGTTTAAGAAAGGCGCGATCAATGTGCTTTGTGCAACGGATGTTGCCGCACGTGGTCTCGATATTTCAGATGTATCTCACGTTATCAACTTTGACCTTCCTGAAAGTGATGAAGATTATATTCACCGCATCGGCCGAACGGGTCGTGGTGGTAAAAAAGGAAAAGCGTTGACCTTCGTGGAACAACGATAAAAACTATTGGTACTGAACTAAAACCCCCGCTTTGCTGCGGGGGTTTTGTTTTTTATACAAGTTTACTTGGATATTTTAATTAATGTATTCTTGTAATGATGAGAGTATTTTTGTGACGTTTTCTGTTTCGTCAGGCGAGAATGGATATCCGTCAACAAACCAGGTACGGTCATTTTCTGTTTCGATTATTGCATAAAAACTCGCCCCACCTTCTCCTCTGCACTCTACTCCTTGTGTTTTATACGGTGAAGAAATGTTCACTATATTACAATCCATTCCCATCCCATTTTCGCTGGTTGTTTCAACTATTCTTTTTGCAAAATTTATATAGCTGTCCATGAGTTGTTTCGCTTCCTTATATTCTTTATCTTCTTTTTGCATCTCAATAATAACAACTGGTCCTATGCTTTCTCCAGTCAAACTTGGGAAATTTAAACTTTTTTTTGCTTCTTCGTTATTGCTACGATATATATCTGGAATCGTAACACTAAAATGTTGAGTTTTAGAAACGAATGGTGTAGTAATATTTTGTACTGGTGGCAGATTTTTTGTACAACCGGCGCCCATTCCCACACAAGCCACTATAATAAATAAACTGTAGATTATAAATTTCATATAAAGCAATTATAGTGTACGCTGGTTTTTTTGCAAAATTTTAATGGTAATGGAAATGTCTTGTATATTTTAACACTAGGGGAGATAGATTAATTTTTGTTCCACAAAAATTGCTGTTTGCGCTCGCTCACCAATGAAATATGACTATTTATTGGATTCGCTCCTTTAACAGTTCGAACCAATGGCTCTCATCACTCCCACAAAATAAAGAAGTTGGTCGATGTACGACCAACTTTTTTATGTAAGGTTAGTTATTTTTTTCTGTAATACTACCGATAATTTTTCTCATTTCAGGTGTTATGTCGTGTTGCGTATTATCTTCGCCTATTGGGTACACGTTAGCAACATCGATGATGTAATTATTGGTCACGAATGAAAACCGTGTTGAACAACCACGTGCACCTCCTACAAGATATGCAATTCCTTCGTGGTTTTCTACTTTTTCGATGGTTGGCGCTTTCCATTCGATAGGTAAGACATTATTTTTACTATTATTCCAACCAAAGCATTGTTCTTCTGCATCTTTTTTGAGGGCTTGTAGTATCTCTGTGTCGGTCATTACTTGTTGACGATTGGGTAATCGTGTCGAACTTTTTTTGTCATTAATGGCAATGAAATATTCGCGAGTAAATCTATCAGCACTGTAGCGACCAAACTCAATTATTTTTCCCGTTTCGTTTTCAGGTACCGTGTTAAATTGAGTAATAGGAAGTTTGTCGATTGTCCATGAAGGGGAGAAGGGGATGGTTGCTGATAGGTTTGGTTGTAGGTCAATAGTTTTCCATTCAGGATCAGCGTTCATATCTAAGAATGAGGTAATAGGTGTGCTGGTAGTTACTTTGGACCAGACGTTGTCTTGTTGCTCAATACTGTTGATCCATAGGGCCGTGTTGCCTGTTTTATAAAATGAACATCCTGAAAATAATATACCGGCAATGAAAAGGGTTGGTACGGTGTAGCGAAACAACATAATAATAGTCCTTATAGTATTATCTTAAGCGTAACACGCGATTTACATGTTATCTATAGGATAAGTTTTTCACTCTCTTAACAACTCGAATCGATGGTTCTCATTGCTCCTACAAAATAAAAAAGTCGGTCGAGGGGAGACCAACTTTTTTATACTCGGGGAGATGGATTCGAACCATCATACACAGCTCCAGAGGCTATAGTCCTGCCATTAGACGATCCCCGATCACGCCACCACTGTAGCAATGATGGCTGAGATTTTCAAGTTATCCAACGACGGTTCCACCAAAGGTTTCCAAAACTTTGTTCACCGCTTCATCTTGGTGCGCAACGCTTTGACTTTCGTCCACGTCACCAATTATCGTCAATGAAACGCCATAAATATCTTTGGTTGCTTTGTTGATCACTTCCTGTACTTTAAATTCCTCGAGACGTTTTGCGTGGAATGCGTAGGGAAGGGAGATGGTCAACGTCGTTCCTTCGATTTTCTTCGGTTTGCCGGTTTTTAATACAAAGGGAAGTGAGTGGTTGTAGGTTGGGGTGTGGTCGACAAATGCGTTCCATTTGCTCTCCACTTCTTCAAAGGTCAACGCTGTTTCGACGGCAGTTGCGGTTGCTGTAATAACGGGAGATTCGGTTTGTGTTTCGGTTGCAGTTGTTGTTATTGGTGCTACGGTTTCTGTGGGAGTTATATTTTCTTCTGGTAGTGTTACCGTAATTTCAGGAGTTGGTGGAGGAGTTGTGGGTTGTGCAACAATTTCTACTTTAGGTGCAACCGGTTTTTCTATTTTTTCTACAACTTTCTTTTTCTCGCTCACTTTGGTGACGGGTTCATTGTGTAAGGTTGCGAGTAATAACTCGAGGGGTAAATGTAAAATGGGAGATGAACCAACGGTTAAGCGACGAGTCAATAATGCGTCGAGGAGTTTGGTCATGTCGGTAATTTCGTGGTTTTGTGCGAGTTCGGTTAAGGTTGCAACGTCTTGTGCGGTGAAATAGGTATCACCGAGATTGCTGGTGGTTTTTAATAGTAACAATGCACGTGCGGTGTCGATGGCGTCGTCAAAAAAATGAGGAATTGATGCACCACCTTCGACAATTCTTTTAACGAGTGCAAAACCTTCTGCGATATTACCATGTAATGCTGCAGCGATGTAGGCAATGGTGTCTTCGCTTTGGCGTTGGGGTAAAATTTGTGATGCGACATCACTAGTAACGGTGCCACTAGTAGCGGCAAGTAATTGACCGAGCAAACTTTCACTGTCGCGCATCGATCCACCACTTTTCCATGCGATGTGGCGCAACACTGCTTCGTCAACAACGCGACCTTCTTGCTCTGCGAGTTTTTGGAGGCGTTTCATCATCGTTTCTTGATTGATGTGACGAAAGTCAAACCGTTGGCAGCGTGAAATAATTGTTGCGGGAACTTTGTGCGTTTCGGTGGTTGCCATGATAAAAATCACGTGGCGAGGTGGTTCTTCGAGCGTTTTTAAGAGTGCGTTAAAAGCGCTGTTGGACAACATGTGGACTTCGTCGATGATGAAAACTTTGTACACGCTTTTAGTCGGTGCAAATCGTGCGTTTTCAATAATGTGTTCGCGTACATTATCAACGCCGGTGTGTGACGCCGCATCGATTTCAATAACATCCATGCCTTGGCCACGCGTGATTTCTTGGCAACTTTCACATTCGTTGCAAGGCTCCGCGGTTTTTTCTTTGCGTTGTTTACAATTTAACGCTTTGGCAAATAATCGCGCGGTCGTTGTTTTACCGACACCACGAGGACCGGTGAATAACAGAGCGTGCGCCGGAACATTTTCAATCAACTCTTGCATGAGCGTTTTTTTTACGTGTTCTTGCGCTTCGACGGTTTCCCAGGTTTGCGGACGATATTTTTGGTAGAGAGTAGCCATAGGTTAGAGGTAAAAATCTTGCGTGTTGTTGGTGATGAATAATTCTGCAATTTTCAGTTCTTCGGGTGTGTCGATTTCAAACCATCCGGCTCCTGAAATGTCGCCAATGGTGACGGGGACTTTGCGTGAAACTTCGGCGAGGATTTTTTCAACGGCGAATGTTCCGTCGTTTTTTTCATGAAGCTCCTGCGCGGTTTCTTGATAGACCGGTAGTAATTCTTTGTTGATGTAGGTGCAACCGACGTATCCGTGGGTGAAGGTTTGGAGTTGTTTGGAAATGTCGGTGATGACATTTTCTGGCGCATGCACTTTCATGTCGTCGTCACCAAGCACGCGGTCGGTGTCACAAAATGCGGTGATTCCTTTTTTACATCCGAGGATTTTTTCTACCACGGCGCGTTTATAAAGATGATCGGCGTTCATGAGGAACACATCTTCGTTGGTGATGTGGGGAAGTGCCGCCATCCATGAAATGAGATTTCCTTTTTGGTATTGTTCCACGTGTGTGTAGGTGACGTGTGGTTTTTGAGTTTTTTCTGCGTAGGATTTTACTTTTTCTCCTTCAAATCCACCGATGAGAATAATTTTTTCTGCACCGATTTTTTCAAGCAACGCAATTGAAAAATTGAGGAGGGGAATTCCGTTGATTTCGACTAAGCCTTTGGGGCGATCGTTGGTGAAGGGACGAAGGCGTTGACCTTGTCCGGCGGTGAGTATAACTCCAATCATAGTTTTTCAATAAAAACTGCACCAGTTTTGGTGAGTGAGGCGCGCACGGTGTCGCCAGGGTAAATGTGCGTTGCGGTGGCAAGTTGGGGAGAGATGGAGATGGTGGTGTCTTTGGTCATAATTTCTTGACCATTAAACATGCCAATGTGGGTGGTTGCCGTTTTTGGTTTTACGGGGACGTATGTTTCGCGTACTGGTTCCTCTTCGATTGTTTGGGGAAAAATGGGTTGTTGGGGTTGTTCGTAGAGAGGAGTTGGTTTTGCTTCTGGTTTTTTCTCTGTTTTGGTGAGAAGTTCGAGTGCTTCGTCGAGGGTTTCACGAGCATGTAACAAAAGTTGCACCACGTGTGAATTGGTGGGGGTTTGAGGTTGTATATTGAGAGAATTTTGGGTGGTTTCAATGGTTTGTTTGGTTTCCGTGACCTTGGTGATAAGTTCCCCAATTCTCACAAATTCTCGTGGTTTTTCTCGCTCTTCCATAGTGATTCTATGGTATCGTGGTTGTGTGGGGGTGGGGAAGTGGATGAGGTGGGGATGGGTAATAAAGAAAAACCCCAGTGTAAGACTGGGATTTTATGGTTTGTTTTGAGGGGATTTGGTTTACATGAACGCTCGCGCTTTGATTTCCTCTTCAATTAATTCGCGGCTGCGGCCGTAGGTGAGTTTGGAAAGTTCTTTTAGTGCGCTTCCTAATTCAAAGTCACTCGATGGCGGTGCCATGGTGTTGATGTTGAATGGACGAGCGGCAGTGTTGTCGATTAACAATTTCAAGTAGGCAGTACGTGCTTCTATGTTTACTAAATCGAATTGGTTAAACACGGGCGCAAAATCTTTTTCCAATACTTCAGCGTCTTCTGGTGAAATACGGAAGATTGCTTTGGAACCCACGTTTCCAAAAATAGCGTTTTTGATTTGTTCGTTGCTTCCATCGGTTAATTGGCCGATATATTGATGGGCGATATTTAAACTGAGACGATATTTACGCGCTTCAGACAAAATAATCGCGATGGAATCGGTTAAGAAGTTTTGGAATTCATCAACATACAAGAAAAAATCTTGGCGTTCACTTTCAGGGATGTCGGTGCGTGACAGGGCAGACATCAAAATTTTACCAATGATGATCATGCCAAGAAGTTTTGCGTTTAAATCACCAATTTTACCTTTTGCTAAGTTGATAAGCAGGATTTTTTTCTTATCCATGATGTCGCGAAAATTGAATGCGCTTTCTTGTTGACCAATGATGGGGCGCATGATGTCGTTGCTGACAAATTGGGTTAATTTTGAGGTGATGTAGGGAACCATGTTGGCAAGTGCTGCTTCACCACCAGCTTTTTCAGCTTCTTTGGTCCAAAAATCGTACACCACTTGGTTAGTACATTTTGATAATTTTGCACGACGAAAATCTTCATCTGACAGCACCTTAGAAATTTCCATGATCGTTGAACCACTTGCAACATCTTCCATGATGAGTAACATGGCATTGCGCATGTATTGTTCAAACATTGGTCCACCGGTCGATTTTAAATCGTAGAGTTTATCAAAAATTTTCAACATTTCGTTGATGACGAATGTTTTTTGTTCGGGGTATTTTGGATCAAACTCCAACATGTTCATGCCGAGCGGATAGCTGGTGTCGGATGGATCAAAATAAATAACATCGTCAATGCGGTGAGGGGGAATTGAGCCAATCAAAGCGTCAGCAAAATCTCCGTGAGGATCCATGACACACAATCCTTTTCCGTTCATGATATCTTGGTGTGCCATGTTTAAGAGAAGGGTTGATTTACCGGTACCGGTTTGTCCGATCACATACAAATGACGCATGCGGTCACCATCTTTCATGCGAATTTCAGTTTTGGATCCACGATAGGTATTGTAACCTAATAACACACCCTCTTTGGGAATATTGTCAGGAGGAGGAGATTTGCGGGAACCTAACCATTTGATGTTGGGAACTTCGGTCGAAGAAAGAGGAAGATGAAAGACACTGGCCATCTCGTTGGTGTTCATGATGACATTTTGCTTTTCAACAAATCGTCTCAAAATATAATCATCCGTGATTTTGTTTGGATTAGAAGGGACGTGTGCTTTGAAACTATTTCCAAATTGGTAGAGATTGTATTGTGAAAAACTGTTCACGATAGTTTTTAAAATGGTTGCTGCTGTTTCGTGATCAGGTGCACTCGTAATAATTCTAATATTACAATCAAGACCAGCCTTCGATGCTTTTTCATCAATGGATTTGATGAGTTGTTCTTCTAAGGGGGTTGGTTTGTAGATTTCTTTTTGTGCTTTGTTTTTGTCACTGGTGCCACCGGCGTATTCAACGGTTTTGGAAATAGAATTCATGAGGGCACTGGAATCTTTTTTTCCTTCCATGATTTTTTTGATGTGATGTTTGGAAGAATGACGCCATTCTTTTTTGGATGACCGAAATACGTATTGAATAACTGCTTGTGCGCTACCATCATTTAGTTTTGAAAGGGGATTTAAAAGTGCGTTTAACGGGTCACTCTCCATTTGTTGGTAGGTTTTGAGTGGGTATGCATGTGTTTTTTCTAATTGTAAGTATGCGGCTGCGGTTACGTCGCTTGGTTTAAAGAGATTGTAATCTTCAACTTCCTCAATACTAATAAAGGGGTATTGTGCTTGGAGTTGTTGTTCAATGGTGTGACGTAAATATTGAGGGACGCTCGCGTAAAAATGAATGAGTCCATTTTTATTGACGATTTCAAAAATCATGTGATCAGTGCGACCAAAAAACCACGCATGAAAACCGCGTTGTGCTTTCATACCGCCAATTATTGCAAACACTTGTTCCATGGTTGCGATGTGTGCGCGCGTTGTTTCAATGGTGTGATCGCCCAACTTTTCTTTGAGTTGTTGTTCTTTGGGAACGGTTAACAATAGGGTAACGAGTTCGCTATTAATTTTGTTGTGACGACTACTGCGCGCTAGGGCACGGATGAGGTATAGCAATATAAGACCACCAAAAAATCCAGCAATAACACTGCCGATAAGTAATGCTTGGCCTTCTAATAACCCAAATGAAGGGATGAAGTTTGCGCTTGTTTCTTGGGGGAAGAGGTTGCTTTGTACCAGTGTTACGGCCAATAATCCTTTTTTTAATTGCTCATTAATCTTTTCAGCTAATAGCATGGCTTCTTTTTTAATAAACGCTTTGTTGATGTGGGGAATTATTTTTAACCATTTTGCAATTTTTTCTGCGATGGAATCTTCTGAAATTTTATTTCCTTTTAAGAGTGTTTCAATTTCACGGGTAATTATTTCTCCCTGTAAACGAAACTTTTGCTTGATTGCATCATTTTGTGTTGCGTATAAATTTGCTGTTTCACCGGTTGATAGAATTTCTTCAATTTTGTCGTAGCAAGATTTTGATTGTTGAGTAGTATCTGGTGTGCGTGGAATGGTGACCGATTCAGGGGCTGGTTTTTCAGAGGGAGATTGTGTTTGATTTTGTAATTCTCTTTCGGGGGCTAATGATGGTTGGACTGTTTCTGATTCGTAGTTGAGAAGATTTGGCGTTTCTGGTCTCATAGTGATTACATTTTAGCACACTTTTTATTGTGGCTCCTGTGCATATCAACACCCTCTGTTTGTGGTGAGTGTGGTATACTATGGATATATGCCGCAGGTTAAAGTTTCAAAAGGCCAAATTTTTGAAATTGATTGTGAAAATGGATTTGTTTGGGTGAATGCAATCAATGTCGGTGCACGAGAAGTTCTTAAATTACAAGAACGTTTTGCGATTCGTGAAGATGATATGGAGGTGTGTTTGCCGCCGATTCAACGACCGCAAGTCCGTACGCGTCATGGATATAATATGTGTGTGTTGGTGTTTCCGGTGTATGATCGTGCAACTAACATTGTCCATCGTAGTGAAGTGGATTTATTTTTTGGTAATGATTTTGTTATTTCAACCCATGCGGATGTGCTCGAAAGTTTGAAACGATTTTATGTGCAATGCACCAAAGATTTGTCGCATGAAGTGTGTTTTGCACAGGATAGTGCTGAATTTACCATTAAAATATTGCAAAGTTTGTTGACGGGCATTCAACCCATGCTTACTCATGTTTCGAATGATATTGATGATATTCGCTCGTCATTGTTTGCGTCTAAAACCGAGGAGGTTATCACGGATATTTTGAGAATTCGAACTAACGTCGCGACATTGCGTAATACATTGCATGGACACAAGCGAGTTATTGAAGGACTTATGCAATTGCCGATGTTTAATACGTCCAAATTGAAATATCACATGGAAAACTTACGTGAAAGTTGTAAGGAACATTGGGATATTGTTGATATACATCATTCAACCCTTGAATCACTCCATGATTCATATAGTGCGTTTGTTACCGCAAAAACCAACGACACCATTAAAGTGTTAACGTTGTTTGCGGTAATTAATTTTCCCTTAACCTTAATTGCTGCGATATTTGCCATGGATTTACAGGGAATGCCGTTTCATGAAACCAACAATGGATTTTGGATTGTGTTTGGATTCATGGTTGTTGCCGCGTGCGTGATGTTGTGGTTTTTTCGTAAGAAGAAATATCTTTAATTTTTTTAATATTAAAAAAACAGCGCGTGGCTGTTTATTTGTCGTTGAGAATGATTACGCCGTAGCGTAGGGTTGTTTTGTTTTTGTGGCGGCGTGGATCATGGTTGTGCGTATTTTGAGCAATATGCAAAATTGATTGCACTTCACTTTTTATACGTTTGAAACTGTAATCTTTTGGGAATTTTAGAACTCTACTTTGGAATTCGTATACTATATCTCTAATCTCCTCACCACCCATTATTGAGCAGGTTATGGTTTCGTCGGTATTGCGCGTAGCAGTTACTTTTTGACCAAACATGAATCCGTTTTTTTCATCAGGGTAGTGCGGTAATTCAATACTACGAACAATTTGTCTCGGATTAATGACGCCACTGCAGTTGAATATTCCTTCGGTACGTTCATGCGTTACTATTGATGCCGTGACCAAATGGTCCACATACCCACTTCCTTGCGGATTGTGATCGGGGTATTGGGAAAGTTTCCAGGGTATTCTGTCATCTATTGCATGTTTATCGAACATTTTGAAAATATAGATAGTTGCATTTGGAAATGACATGCTAAGGTAATTTTCGTATGCTTCCTTGTTGGTTACTTCGTAAATCGTAAAAAAGTCATCGATACTGGTGATGCTCACACCAGCTTTTCGTCTCCGTATTTCTTCTGCACTTGTTCGTTTGCTGAGTCGCTTGCGATACACGGCAATGAATGGCAGCAGACGAGGGTCACAATCTGTCTTACTTACTTCCTTGAAAGTTAGCAGTGCCTCTTGTGGTATGATTTCCATGAATCCTCCTTCACAGGGGTTTCAAAGAACTGGGCTTATACTAGCCATTTTATTGATTTTTGTCAATGTTTTTGCGCCGTTCACATGACGCAACGTTGTTCTTCGTGGTAGAGTTTTTGGGTATGAAGTTGTTTCATTTTTCTGCACACACTATTGCCCTTGGATTGGTGATGGGGTTGGTGGTGTGTTTGTCGGTATATCATCTACAAGACAGTCCCCGCACGTGGTTTGATGAAGGAATTTATTTGTCGCTTGCAAAAAATGTTGCGCAACACGGGGTGTATGGCATGTTTTCTGCACCAAACACTATTATTCCAACTGATGCGATTACGGTGGGATACCCGGTGATATTTCCCTTAGCGGCACTGCTGTATCTTTTTGGTTCTTCGATGTTGGTAGCTCGATTGTTTGCAATTACGTGGATATTTGCATTACTTGTTGTGGTGTATCGGTATGTGAGTGAAAAGGTGAATGCAAAAGCGGGATTATTGGCGATTGCGTTTCTTGCGGTTTTTTCTCCGTTATATGGCAATGGAAAAAACGTTTTGGGAGAGGTGCCGGGATTGGTGTTTGTGTTTGTAAGTGTGTGGGCGTATGAACGATTGTGTGCGTCGTCTCGTCTTCGTTATGCTGTTATTTCGGGTTCTGCTGCTGCATTGGCAGCTGCAACGAAACCTATTTTCTTACCGTTTCTCGCGTTCTTTGGATTGTATACCGTTATTGCATGGTACCGCCGTGCAATAACGTGGCAGCAATTTGGGAGTATGTGGGGGAGTGGGGTATTGTTTTTTGGTTTGTGGATCGTCACCCAATTTTCGCGTGCTACTGATATTGCTTTTGTGTGGGCACATTATACCAATCCGTATAACGTGAGTGATCAATGGTCACATGCGTTATCAAATGCCTGGTTGTTTGTAACCGATTTTTCACCAGCACATGCTTTATTTGTTTTTATTTTATCGATAATTTCTTTGTGGATGTATCGTCGAAAGTTGGGAACGTTGACTCCGTTGTTTTTGTTTGCAACGCTCGTATTAGTTAATTTTTTGAAAAGTCCACCGTGGTATCGCTATTTTTTTGTAGCGCACGTTATCTTAATTGTCGTGAGTTGCATCGCGTGGGAACGGTTTATTACGACGTTTCGTCATCGATTATTTTTTGGCGGTGTGTTAGGTATATTTTTGGTTTCGCAATTTTATTATACCGTGACACACATTGATCGCATGTTTTATCCGCCATGGCGCGAGGTGCGTGCTATTGTTGAACAGTCTTCAGGACGGATGTTTTTTGTGAATGTGCCCGAAGGTGAATTTTTTGCCCGGTCACGAGATTATGCACAATACCTAAAAATTCGTGAAGGTTTAGTGTATGGTGCTGAGTATTTGCCCGTGCTGGGTGAGTATTCACTTATTGTGACGCGTGATACTGCGGAAGATGTTGCCTTTGTGCGAGGTATGGTACCATCGTACCGTGAGCGACATATTGGAAATTATTTTATTTTTGAAAAATAGTATGGAAGGTCATGAAAAAGAGTCGTGGAATAAAATTTGGCAGCGTCGCTCGTTATTTTCTCGCGTCATTGATGGAGGACGGTTTGTATACAACATTTTTTTTAGAATGTTTTTAAAAAAGTATTTAGGACGACGCACTAATTTTCTTGAAATTGGCTGTGGGACTTCAAGTCTTTCAGTTTCTTTGCAACCCTACGTTTCTTCGTTGACGGGGATTGATATTTCACCTGATGCACTTACCTTGTCTCGTGCCTATGCGGCTTCACAAGGATTTCGAGAAGCACAATTTATTATTGATGATTGTCGTAATTTGCAGATTGCCGAAAAGTTTGGTGTGGTGTGGAGTCAGGGATTATTGGAGCATTTTGATGATGGAGAAACAATTGTGCGTGAACATGTGAAAGTGTTGCGTGATGATGGGGTTGCATTATTGTCAGTTCCGTACCGTTACTCATATCACTACGTGTGGTATATGGCGACGCGGCCTGCGGCGTTGCGACGATTTTGGCCATGGACTGAGCAACGTTTTTATACAAAAGAAACACTCCTTGCTTTGGGAAAAAAAGTTTCACCGCGCGCTCGTGTTCACACCTTATTTCCTTGGATTTTCGGTATTATTATTCTTGAAGTACCGAAAGGGTAATTTCCATATATTACCAGGTGCTGTTGTCCTGTGATATACTGTTTGTATTATGTCTTGCATTAACATTCACGCCCAACTAACTCAACTCAAAAAAATGCGGGATGCCTTGCATGCTTTACAACAGCAACTTATTGAAAAGAAGGATGTAGATTTTTCAGCTATCAAAAAATATAAAGAAAAAATCTCTGAAATGGAGATGTTTTTTTCTATTCATGACAGTGAAACATATAAATTAGGAGCGGCACTTCGCAAAAAGCTTAACCTTCAACAGGTGCAGAAGTTTAGTGATGGATATGCAATTGCGCAAGATTGGTATCACAAATATTTCCATATCAATACACAAGGGGTTCCTTTGAATAGAAAGAAATATGCGAGTGTAGGAGATTTTTCCATCGCGCGCGCTAAAGTGAATCAAAATGGAAAATGGTTTTTTATTACTGAAAATGGAAAGAAACTAAATGAGGAGGAGTATGAATCATGTGGAAATTTCTCCAATGGACGGGCACCAGTGCAACAAAATGGCACCTGGCATTTTATAAAAGAGAATGGAGAGAGGTTGAATAATGAGGTGTATGAATGGGCAAGAAATTTCTCCAATGGACGAGCGGGGGTACAACAAAATGGACAAGTGTTTATTATCAAAGAAAACGGAGAGAAGTTGAATGGTGAGGTGTATGAGGACGCAAAAGATTTCTCCAATGGACGGGCACCAGTGCAACAAAATGGCACATGGCATTTTATAAAAGAGAATGGAGAGAGGTTGAATAATGAGGTGTATGAGGGCGCAAAATATTTTTCTAATGGATGTGCATTGGTACAGCAAAATGGAAAATTCTTTTTTATTACTGAAAACGGAGAGAAGTTGAATGGTGAGGTGTATGAGGACTTCGGAAGTTTCTCCAATGGACGAGCGAGAGTAAAACAAAACGGAAAGTATTTTTTTATTACTGAAAAGGGAGAGAAGTTAAATAGAGAGGTGTATGAAGACATCGGAAGTTTCTCCAATGGACGAGCGAAAGTGCAACAAAACGGGAAGTATTTTTTTATTACTGAAAAGGGAGAGAAGTTGAATGGTGAGGTGTATGATGGGGCGGGTGATTTTTTTAATGGACGAGCGGCAGTGAAACAACATGGTAAGTGGTTTTTTATTACTGAAAATGGAGAGAGATTGAATAATGAGGTGTATGATTGGGCGGGTGATTTTTTTAATGGACGAGCGGCAGTGAAACAAAATAACATAAATCATTACATTGATATTAATGGGGATTTCATTTTGCCAAATTAAAAAAAGAATGATACCTACTGATATCATTCTTTTAAATATTTTTTGTTTACCTTTAAGAAATCTGGTAGCCGTCTTTAGTGTCTTCAATGGTGAAACCCTTTGCAGTAATTTCATCACGGAGTTCATCTGATAATGCCCAGTTTTTTTCTTGACGTGCGGTTTCACGACGATTAGCAATTGCGATAATTTCTTGAGGAATGTCTCGTTTTTCTTCGCGGCTAATATCAAGGGCCAAGACCTCATCAATTTTTTCAATCGTTGCCCGTTTGTTTGCTTCTGGTAGTTCACTTTTTATTACTTCGTGCACGAGAGCAACAGCACCCGGCATATCCATGTCATCACTAATTTTTTCTACAAATTGTGCAAGATACGTTTCATCAATTGCACCACCACGAGGTAATGCGCTGATTGTTTTACGTAACTTTGTTAAACCATTTGCTGCTGCTTGTAAACTTTCTAATGTGAAATTTACAATGGAACGATAGTGACTTTGTAATAGGAGATATCGATAGGCGAGTACATCAATATTTTTTTCACGCAATTGTGAAAGATTGTAGATATTGCCAATCGATTTTGCCATTTTTTGTCCATCAACCAAAATAAAGGCGCCGTGCACCCATGTGCGCGCGAATGGTTTACCAAATAAACTTTCACTTTGCGCAATTTCATTTTCGTGGTGAGGAGAAATTAAATCGATACCACCAGTATGAATATCGAGTGGGTGAGGAAGTAATGCGTGACTCATAGCACTACATTCAATGTGCCATCCGGGAAATCCAACACCCCAGGGTGATTCCCATTCCATTTGACGTTTTTGGTCGGTTGGCGAAAATTTCCATAATGCAAAATCAGAAGGATTTCGTTTTTCATCATTTACGGCAACACGAGCACCTTCTTCTTTTTCTTCCAATTTTTGACCAGACAATTTTCCATAGTCAGCAAATTGAGCAGTATCAAAATAAATTCCATCGTGTGTTTGATAGGCAATACCTTTTTCCATCAATTCACTAACCATTGCGATTTGTTCGCTGATGTATGCGGTTGCGCGAGGGAGTTCGCGGGGTAATAGACAGTTCAACGAGGCGAAATCGCGTAAAAATTCTTCGGTGTACTGCGCTGCGATTTCTTGTGCGGTTTTTTGTTCCCGCGCTGCTGCCTTTTCCATTTTGTCGGCATCATCATCGGTTAAATGCCCTACATCAGTAATATTCATGATGTGATCAACCTGGTAGCCGCAGAATCGCAATGTACGATCAAGTAGATCGTTCATAATCATGGTGCGCATGTTACCAATATGTGCTGTTGAATAGACGGTTGGACCACAGCAATACATACGTACCGTTTCACCTTGTTTCTTGGTGAGTGATTCTTTTTGTTTTGTTGCGGTGTTGTATAGTTTAACCATAGCATTTGTTATTTGTCCTTATATTCATATATACTGCTTTTGCGTTCTTTTTACAAGGAGAAACGCCATGAAACACGTAGTCACTTTAGGTGGTGGTTCAGGGCAGTACAGTGTCCTGCGCGCGTTGTCGCGTATTGATAATCTAGGAATTACCGCGGTTGTTTCGGTGGCTGATAGTGGTAAATCGTCGGGACGCCTTCGTGATCAATACGGGGTGTTGCCTCCCGGCGATATTTTGAAAGCCATTGTGGCGCTTTCTCGATTTGAACCACATTTGGTGCGCGATATTTTGACGTTACGATTCAGCCCACCATCGCCCCATGATGGACATTCGGTGGGGAATTTGTTGCTCACGTTGCATGCACAATTTGCTCGTGAACATAATCATCCGGAATCATTTGTGAGTGCGATTGAACATTTGTCGCGGTTACTGTGTGTACGTGAACATGCAAAAGTGTTGCCGGTGTGTTTGGAAGCTTTGACAGTGACGGGATATTTGGCAAATGGTGAATACCTGGTAGGTGAACATCGCATTGATACGTATCGTGGTGATGTTCCTTTTGCGCGTATTCATTTGAGCCCGCCTGAGCATCTGTTGTACCAAGCCGTTGCTTACGAAATTAAGTTCGTTGCTGATGTTGTGATCGTTTCTCCGGGGAGTTTACACTCGAGTTTGTTGCCGGTGTTACAGGTAAATGGTATGAAGTCGGCACTTGCTGAAAAAAAGATTTGGTTTGTGTGTAACACGATGAATGTTAAAGGTGATTCACATCATTTGACGGTTGCCACCTTTGTTGAAAAACTCGAAGGTGTCATGGGACGTTCCTTTGATAGAGTATTTGTTGATAATACTCAATATCCCACAGCGATTTTGGAAGAGTATCGAAAGGAAGATGCGCAACCATTGCCGTTGCCGATAGATCATCAATATTCTGAATTTGTGCTGACATCATTGGTAACTCCACGGGTCGGCGAAAGTATTCGTCATGATGAAGAAAAACTTGCTGCTCTTTTGCAAACGGAATTACAAAACATATAAGTCCTCACATACACATGCGAGGATTTTTTTATTGTGGTATACTTTTTCTATATACGCATATGGGATTATTTTCAAACGAACCAACTTCTATTGTGGGAGTTGACTTGGGTGCAAGTTCAGTAAAACTTGTTGAACTCAAACCATTTCGCAATCAAATGCAGTTGATTACGTACGCCTACAGTGAGGGGAAAATTGTAGTACCCAATGATGAAGAGGGTAAATTACAGTTACAAGCAGAATTGTTAAAGTATGTCGCTGCAAAGGCAAAACTTACTTCTAAAAAAGCGGTAGCTTCGGTGCCGTTGTCTGATGTATTTTCTGCTATTGTTCGTGTGCCGGTGGTAAATAAAAAAGATCAAGCGGCCATTATCCAAGCAGAAGCTTCAAAATTTTTACCATTTCCGTATTCAGAGGCCGTAGTTGATTGGAAGGTAATTCCGAGTCCTAAAAAAGTACCAACTGCAAGTAGTGATGTTGATAATTACGTGAATCAGGAGAAAGAACAGAGTGTTTTAATTACGGCAGCTCCTAAATCTACCGTTAACCGTATTGCAGAAATTTTTAAACGTGCTGGTTTGCAATTGCAAAGTTTGGAAACTGAAGCGTTTGCGCTTACTCGCTCACTTATTGGTAATGATCCCACGTCAACATTATTGGTTGATATTGGTGCGGTGCGTTCGAACTTTTTTGTTGTTGAAAATTCAATTCCGGTTATGCATCGCTCGATGCAATTGGGTGGTATTAATTTTACCGCAGCACTTGATAAAGTGTTTGGTGTTGGATTGGATAAAGCTGAAACCATGAAGGCGGATATTATGGAAGCTGGTGCGATTGAAGCGGGTATGTCAGGATTTCCAAAGATTTTTGAAACAACGATTTCACCACTTATCAATGAAATTCGGTATACCATGAATTTGTATACGACCCAGCAACGAGGAACAAAACCAGAACGTATTATTTTGACTGGTGGTAGCGCTCGATTACCACACCTTGACGATTATCTTACAAAGACGTTTAATTTGAAGGTATTTGTGGGGGATCCATGGGCTCGGGTATGGTATGCCGAGGATTTACGTCCCACGTTGTATGAAGTGGGGAATCGATTTGCTGTCGCAATAGGTCTCGCACTGCGTGATGCAGTAAAATAAGTATGAAGAAAAAAACCGTGGTAACATCTGAAGAAGTGCTTATTGTCACGGCTGACAGTATTCTTGCAGAAATTATTGCGGAACGATTTTCTGATTATGATATATCGGTACGTATTGTGACGAAATACGACAAGGTGCTCGATATTTTGGAAGATAAAATTCCTCGCGCCGTCGTCGTTGATTATGACGTTCCTAAGGAAAATTGTTTTGAATTTTTAGAGAAGTCATATAAAAAACATGATAATTTGTGTATTGCGTTACTTGCCTCATTTTTAAGCTTTGAGGATGTGAAACATGCGCGTAAAACTGGTGTTGACTTTGTGTATATTAAACATCATTATCACCCCGTTGATATGGTACAAGCAATTGTCCGTGCAACATCATAATTTATGGAAGTTATTCAATCTCGTTCTCAATTATATAAAACGCTTAGTATTAGTGGTGTTGTCTTGTTGCTCATTGCAGGTGCAATTTTTTCTACGGTTTCGGTGCGTCGTTATGCACGTGATGTTGTGCGGTTATCAGCTGCGCGTGAATTGTATTTTGGTTTAGAGTTATTTCATGCTGCAAATAACGATTATCCAAAGGGTGGTACTATTGCATTAGGTGGAGCACAAGCTGGTTGTCTTGATAATACGGGTTTTCATGCGCGGGGTACCTGTTCAGGCACTATTTATCTACCCGTTATTTTACCTGATATTAATGGAAAAACTTTTTCTTATTCGTATGATGCGGGACCTCCGGGAGCGTATGTTGTGCAGTTTATCACCGAAGGAAGTATACAAAACTTTGGAGCCGGTAATCACGTCATGAATCCAAACACGATGAAATAAACGGCGCATGCCGTTTTTTTGTTTGTAACGTAAAGGCGTGTTGCGTGGGGTATATTGTGGTATGTAATGGATGACAAATATATGGTGAATTGGTATACTTTTAAGGTATGCATTATACGCAAGAAACCGCCAAAGAACGTATTGAATTATTAAAAAAAGAGATTACCCATCATCGCTATTTGTATCATGTTGCTGATACCCAAGAAATTTCTGATGGTGCGTTGGATTCTTTAAAAAAGGAATTGTTTGATTTAGAACAACAATTTCCGGCATTGGTAACTCCTGATTCTCCAACACAACGAGTTGGTGGGGAGGTGTTACCATTTTTTCAAAAAGTTGCCCATGTAACGCGCATGACATCGCTCAATGATGCATTTGGTGACGAGGATATGTATGCATGGGAAGAGCGCATGCGGAATTTTGCGCGCACAGAAGGTTTTACACTGCCACAACCATTGGAATTTTTTGCTGAAATGAAAATGGATGGATTAGCGGTTGCATTGCATTATGACCGTGGTGTTTTAGTTCGTGCGGCAACACGAGGAGATGGATTTGTAGGGGAAGATGTTACCGAAAATATTAAAACCATTGAGGATATTCCTTTGCGCTTACCAACCTATGATGAGGTGGTGGCGGTTATTGATGAAAAAACATTTGAACGTGAGTGTGGATTATCATTACCAGATGTTGTTCGTCGTGCGTTTGAAGGTGCTGTCGAAATTCGAGGAGAAGTGTATGTAAAAAAATCTCGTTTTGATGCGTACAATGCTGAGGCGATACGAAATGGTAATCAACCATTATCCAATCCTCGTAATGCTGCGGCAGGTTCTATTCGTCAACTTGATCCCAAAGTTGCGCGAGCTCGTCGATTGAGTTTTTTTGCGTATGATGTGATTACTGATTTTGGGCAAACGACGCATATGCAAACACATGCGATTGCACGTGTCTTAGGTGTTGCTGTTAACCCTATTGCAAAAGTGTGCCGTGGTCTTGGTGATGTGTTATCATTTTTCCATGATCTTGAAGGAAAAAAACGTGATCAATTAGATTATTTGGTGGATGGTGTGGTGGTGCATGTGCACGATGAAGCATTGCGTGAACGATTAGGTATTGTTGGAAAAGCGCCGCGGGGAAGTATTGCGTTTAAGTGGCCTGCTGAGGAAGCAACATCGCGTGTTGTTGGAATTAATATACAGGTGGGAAGAACGGGGGTGTTAACACCGGTTGCGGTCATTGAGCCGGTGAATGTCGGGGGTGTGGTGGTACAAAATGTAACACTCCACAATGAAGCACAAATTGAAAGATTAGATTTGCGCATCGGCGACACGGTGATTGTTCGTCGTGCGGGGGATGTAATTCCTGAAATTCCTCGAGTGTTGGTAGAATTACGTACCGGAAAAGAGAAAAAATTTGAAATGCCACGAGTGTGTCCCGTGTGTGGGGGAGAGGTTGTGCGAAAAAAAATTGCAACCAAACAAGAACAATCGGTGGGATGGTATTGTGGTAATGATAATTGTCTTGCGAAGAAACACGAAGGATTGATCCATTTTGTTTCAAAGGGTGCAGTTAATATTGAAGGGTTGGGAGAAAAAATTATTGATCGATTTGTTGAATTGGGATTGTTGCATGATAGTGCGGATATTTTTAATTTGAAACGTGAAGATATTGTGGGATTGGAAGGATTTGGAGAGAAAAGTGCTGATAATATTATTTCAGAAATTGCTCAAAAGAAGGAGATACCACTCCATCGTTTTTTAGTAGCGCTGGGAATTTCACAGGTGGGAGATCAAACATCGAGAGATTTGGCGCAGAGTGAATTTGTGCGTGAGTATATGGCACGTCACGATGTTTCTATGGTTACCCCGTTACAAGTGTTTGAAATTTTTAATCATGACGCTGTTGCGTTTGAAAATTTGCGCGATGTGGGACCGGTAGTTGCAGCAAGTTTAGCTCAATTTTTTTCAGAAGAGAGTACGCGTACTTTATGTAAAAAAATGGGAAGTTTTGGGGTACGGATTATTTTACCAACCTTTACTAATCAGTCGATGCCATTAGCAGGGAAAACGTTTGTGTTTACTGGCGAGTTGTCGACAATGTCCCGTGATGTTGCAAAAGAAAAAGTGAGAGAGTTGGGGGGAAGTGTCAGTGAATCGGTTTCAAAGAAAACCTCTTATGTGGTGGCGGGTGAGGCGACGGGCTCAAAGTATGATAAAGCTATTGCACTGGGAGTTACCGTACTTACTGAAGATCAGTTTTTATCCATGGTTGGATAGAAATATATAGAAAATATATGGTATTATCGCGTATTTTTATTGACAAAATGCTTATTTTTTGGTAGTATTTTTTGGTCTTGAGGTAAACAATATATTCATGAATTTCGTGGTTATATTGTTTACCTTAGAGTGAGGTGAACCGTTTCCGAGACGCGCTCGGTCTTTCACAAAAAAGAGGGAAAAACATGACAGCTAACCCACCCAAGAAGTTTGGTTTGAAATTTCATGTCGATGATACTGCAACACAATTGAAACGCTTGCGGCAGTTGTTTCCCAAATTGCGGTATGCGCAGGTGGTTTCGAATAGTCGGGGTTACAATTCTGCTGATGGACATTTGGTTTTGTTTCCTTATACGTTTATCAATGGTGGATATCTGCAAGCACTTGAAGTGCTTGCTAGTATGATTCGGGAGCATCGTGGTGTTGTGGTTGATATGGAGTGTGATGGAAAGAATAATCATGATCGATTTACCCGAACCAAAGATATTGATCAGTTGTTCAAGAAGTTTAACCCAGCAAAACCAACTTTGATTGAGGTACCAGTGCAATTTATTAATAATCATAATACGAGTGATCCGCATCACAGTATTCATGATTTGTGGGATTATGAATTTGCATTGAATACCTTTTCTATTCTGCTTGCATTGCTATTGTCGGATGCATTGTGGGAGTTTTCTAGAAACTGCGCGATTGTGAGTGGTGATCGAGAAAAAGTTTCGTATGTGCAGTGTGTGCATGGTGCCGCCACATCATCATGGAACAATGTTCCTGATGTGTTTGAGGTATCCCCGTTCCATTTCTCGCATACTGATGTTGATTCGTTCATTTTTCCTAAGGGTTTTTTGTTGTAACGGTGATATCTGCTGACCGCTTCTATGGGAGGCGGTTTTTTAATTGTTCATTGCCGAATTGGTAGAAATTTGGTTATATGGATATGTATGGAATCAATCGACACAAAATCATTATCAGACCTTTCTCATATCGGTATTGCACCACATGAAGAGGCAGCTCTGAAAGAAAAATTGGAATCAATGATAGCGTATGTGGGGGTTTTACAAACAGCTGAGACTTCCTCTGAAGTTTCGGTTCGTGACCCTTTGGTTTCGCATGAATTAAGAGTTGATGAGGTAAAAAGTTTCGGTGATGATGCCCGCACACTGGTACTGCGTAATTTTCCAGATTCTGTTGGTGATTTATTAAAAGTTCCTGAAGTATTGTAAGTATGATGACTATTTTTGAAGCACTATCTCGCATGGAAGCGGGAACACTCACTGCAGAACAATTAGTTCGTGATTGTTTGCGTGTTATTGAAGAAAAGGATGGCACGGTGGGTGCATTTTTAGAAGTGTTTACTGATGAAGCAATTAAACGTGCACAAGAAATCGACGCGCGTCGTAGTCGTGGTGATGAGTTGGGCGCACTAGCGGGAATTCCTATTTCTATTAAAGATAATTTGTTATATAGCGGTCATGCGGTAACTGCATCATCTAAAATTTTGGAAGGGTATACCTCAAGTTATACTGCAACGGTAGTGCAAAAATTATTGGACGCAGATGCTGTTATTATTGGACGCACTAACATGGATGAATTTGCCTGTGGTTCATCAACTGAACATAGCGCATACCAAAAAACGACAAATCCTTTAGACCATACTCGTGTTCCAGGTGGAAGTAGTGGCGGTGCCGCCGCGAGTGTTGCTGCGGGAATGTGCTTGGCAGCATTGGGAACCGACACGGGTGGTTCAGTTCGTCAGCCTGCGAGTTTTTGTGGTGTTGTTGGTATGAAACCAACCTATGGTCGCGTGTCTCGATTTGGCGCAATTGCAATGGCTTCAAGTTTAGATCAGGTTGGACCATTGGGAAATACCGTTGATTGTGTGTCACGCGTTCTTGCGGTTATTGAAGGAGCCGATGGTCGTGATGCAACAGCTACTCATGTTATGCATGAGGAAGCAACCACTTCACTACAAGGAATTCGTGTCGGTATTCCTCGAGAATATATTTTGGAATCACTGGATGTACGTGTTCGAGAAAATTTGGAAGCAGCCTGTGACAGTTTGCGCTCACGAGGTGCAGAGATTATTGATATTTCATTACCACACACTTCATTTGCGTTACCAACGTACTATGTCTTAATGCCATCAGAATTATCTTCAAATCTCGCACGATTTGATGGTATGCGGTATGGATTATCGAAGGGGAATGATTTGAAAGAACGGTACGCGTTAACTCGTGATGAAGGATTTGGCGATGAAATTAAACGCCGTATTTTGCTGGGAACTTTTTCATTATCAAGTGGCTACAGCGATGAGTATTACAATAAAGCTGTTGCAATGCGTGAAGTAATTACACAAGATTTTACGAATGCATTTACGACTGTTGATGTTATTTTGTCACCAACGTCACCAACGGTAGCGTTTGCGTTTGGTGAAAAAACAAGCGATCCGTTAGCTATGTATTTGGCTGATATTTTTACCGTTTCAGCAAATTTAGCGGGAGTTCCTGCAGTGTCAGTACCGTTTGGTACTATTGATGGATTACCACTGGGAGTGCAAGTGATGGCGCCTCATTTTAAAGATAATTACATGCTTGCGGTAGCAGCATTACTTGAAACGTCCGTATGAAAAAAACTAAGGAGGTGTGCGATCCCCGTTACGGAAAATGTCCAATCCCTGAAAGTTTACGATTTATCAAACAAGAAAAGAAACGCCTCAAATTAATTCAAAAAGAATTTGATGAGGGTTTTTCTTTTTTGTATCGTTTGAAAAAGACGGTTACGGTTTTTGGGAGTGCGAGATTTAGTCCACGTAATCCTTATTATAAACTGGCGTATAAAGTTTCACATGCTCTCGCAAAAGATGGATTTACTATTGTTACGGGTGGGGGTGGGGGAATTATGGAAGCAGGGAATAAAGCTGCTCATGATGCTGGTAGTGGCTCGATTGGTTTAAATATTGAATTGCCTCACGAACAAGAAGTAAATAAATATGTGAAGCAGGCAATGTCGTTTCACTATTTTTTCTCGCGTAAAGTTATGTTGTCGGCGAGTGCGCAGGCCTATGTGTATTTTCCGGGGGGATATGGCACGATGAATGAATTATTTGAAATTATTGAGTTAATTCAAACCCGTAAAATGGAACGCGTGCCTATTATTTTGGTGGGCAGTTCGTTTTGGAAACCGTTGGTTTCGTTTATTGCAAAAGATTTAGCGACGAAACATCGAGTAATTTCTCCGGAGGACGTTGGCATTTTTGAAGTAGTCGACACTCCCAAAGAAGTGTTAGCTATTGTGCGCAGTGCTCCTGAACGACACGTTTTTTAATGGGTATGATTCCGTATTTTTATTTTCCCACCATTACTATTGGTCCCATCACCATTTTTACGTGGGGGCTTTTTGTTGGTCTTGGTTTATTGATTGGTTATTTTATTGCGCGATATGCAATAGTACAGCGTGGATTGGATGTGGTGATTTTTGAAAAAATTGCCATGTATATGATTGTGGCAGGATTTGTTGGAGCGCGATTGGGACATGTTCTTTTTTACGAGAGCGCGTATTTTATAGCAAACCCGATGAAAATATTTGCTTTGTGGGAAGGTGGTATGTCGTCATTTGGGGGATTAATTGCGGCTGGTGTGGTCGGGATATATTATTTTAAAAAGGAAAAACTTGATTATTGGTTGTATGCCGATTGCACGATGTTGGGATTAACGGCAGGTTGGACTGTAGGTAGAATTGGGTGTTTTTTAATTCATGATCATCCGGGAACGGCGAGCGATTTTTTCTTGGCAGTGAAAGATAAAGATGGAGTGGTTCGTCATGATTTGGGATTGTATGATTTGATTGTGTCGTTCGTTTTGTTTGATATGATGTGGCAATTGATGCGATTTGGAAAATTACGTAGTGGTATAGTCACGTTGTTTGTTGTGGTTTTCTACAGTATTGCCCGATTTTTTCTTGATTTTTTGCGCGTGATTGATACCCGATATTTTGGATTGACGTTTGCACAGTATGCAAGTGTTGGTTTGTTGGTTTGGGCTATGGTTATGTTGCGCCAACGCGCGGTGCCGGTGGTCACTTTGCCTGCTGATCCTTTGGAAGGGTAATACATTGCTATTTGCTTGATAATCTACTATTGTTTGAGTGTACGGAGGGTTCGCATAGTGGTCTAGTGCGCACGCCTGGAAAGTGTGTATGCCGCAAGGTATCGAGGGTTCGAATCCCTCACCCTCCGCCAGGAATTGA
>CAZUUO010000009.1:0-6723 GCA_964622665.1 uncultured Gammaproteobacteria bacterium
GGAATTTCGCTACCTTAGGACCGTTATAGTTACGGCCGGCGTTCATCCGCGCTTCGGTTTAAAGCTTTGCACCTTGCGGCACTAACCTCACCCCTTAACGTTCGGACACTGGCCAGGCATCAGCCCCTATACATAGTATTACTACTTCGCAGGGACCTGTGTTTTTGATAAACAGTCGCTTGAAAGACGCTAGCTGCGCCCCCTCCTAAGAGGGGGAGATCTTATCCCGAAGTTACGATCACTTTTTTGCCGAGTTCCTTAACGATGTTTCTCTCGTTCGCCTTGGCACTCTTGTGCCCACCCACCTGTGTCGGTTTACGGTACGGCTTCTACTAGATAGTCTTAGAACCTTTTCTTGGCACCATCTCCCCTAACCTTGGTTGTGTATCGCTACACATCCTTAGCCTTTCGGCATGCACAAGCCATTGTACACGTTAAGCTCAATAATGCGTCAGTTCTAGTAGTTACTAGCAGAAGTGCAAGAATATTAACTTGCTCATCCATCGACTACGCCTTCTGGCCTCGTCTTAGGTGCCGACTAACCCTGAGCCGATTTGCGTTGCCCAGGAACCCTTGGATTTTCGGCGGAAAAGGTTTTCACTTTTCTTCTCGCTACTTATTCCGGCATTCTCCCTTCCGTACGCTCCACCACGACTCACGACGTGGCTTCAGCGCGAACGGAATGCTCCCCTACCACTCTAACATAAGTTAAAGTCCACATCTTCGGTATACTACTTAAGCCTCGGTAAATTTTCGGCGCGGCGACTCTTGACCAGTGAGCTGTTACGCTTTCTTTAAAGGATGGCTGCTTCTAAGCCAACCTCCTGGTTGTATAAGAATCACTACCACCTTTCACACTGAGTAGTAATTTTGAGACCTTAGATTGTGATCTGGGCTGTTTCCCTTTTGACCACTGGAGCTTAGCCCCCAGGGTCTGACTCCTGTGCTTTTAATCTCTGGTATTCGGAGTTTGGCCGAAGTTTGTGTATTGCTACTCCAAACTTCAATCAGTGCTCTACCCCCAGAGGGAACACACAAGGCTAGTCCACAAACTATTTCGGGGAGAACCAGCTATTACCGAGTTCGATTGGAATTTCTCCGCTATCCACAACTCATCCGAATGTTTTGCACAGCATACCGGTTCGGCCCTCCTCCGCCTGTTACAGCGGATTCAGCCTGCTCATGGATAGGTCATCGGGTTTCGGGTCTTACCCACACCACAGAGGACAAGTAATGTCGCGCCATAATTGCTTATGGATCGACATTACAAGTCCAACGCGCCCTTTCAGACTCGCTTTCGCTACGACTCCGGACCGAAGGCCCTTAGTCTATGCGATGTAGGTAAACTCACCGGATCATTCTTCAATAGGAACGCCATCATCAGCCTTGCGGCTGACTATGACTCTTCGTAAGTGTGTGGTTTCAGATACTATTTCATTGCCCTCCCGGGCTGCTTTTCACCTTTCCCTCACGGTACTGGTTCACTATCGATCATAAAATGTATTTAGTCTTTGCACATAGTCGTGCAGGATTCCTACGAGCTTTCTCGGAACTCGCAGTACTTGAGTGAATATGTCAATGACGATATTAGAAATTTCGCTCACAGGACTTTTACCTTCTTTGGTCTGCCGTTCAATGCAGTTTAGCTATTACAATATCCTATCATTCTGTGCGCAGGGGCACACAACACATACTACTCGCAACACCATAGTAAGCACTCGACCCCCCGGTCTCCCAAGTCGCAGCACGTACGATTGCTCGCACGTACATACAATATGTTGTCTTAAGTATGGTTTAGACTGTTCCGCTTTCGCTCGCCACTACTTGCGGAATGTGCTAACTTAAATGCTTGTGAACTTTAGTACGCATATACGGACTACTTGTCACAAACAAATAAGCTAACGTTGTTTTCTTTTCCTCTAGCTACTGAGATGTTTCACTTCGCTAGGTACCCGTCTAACTTTCGTTAGCATTAACGGTTCGCGTTAATAGGTTGCCCCATTCGGAAATCTTCGGATTAACGGTTGCTGTCACCTCCCCGAAGCTTATCGCAGACTGCCACGTCCTTCATCGGCATTTTATGTCAAGGCATCCACCTCACACCCTTTTGTTCACTAAAGCACTTAATAGTGCTTTTTTATATTTTTGTTCACGGCGAATCACTTTCTACAATTTAATGTAGAAAAAGAAACTTAATTTTTATTTGTGAAGATGATTCTCTTACACGTTGCGTGTTGTTGAAATCATTTGATCAATGTTTATTGATCTCTTTAATTGTTAAGGGCCGTGGTCATTTTCAGACCTTCTGTCTTGCCCCACAAACTATTTTATGGAGAGACAGGAGGCTTGAAACTTTTTTGCGTTGAAAGGTCCTTGATTAAAGCACTGGTAGTATATAAGGACTTTATCCCCCTGTCAAGGGGTAATGCATTATCGAAAATATTAAAAAAGACCTTAAAATGTGAATAACTTTTTATACTGCTTTACCTACCTGTGGAAAACTCTCCACAAGGAGATAAATGTCCATTATTTGACCGATACAAAACATGCGGTATATAATCTACCCACTTCCCACATCAACTACGGGAAGTTGGGGGGGTTCCAATGCAGCTAGTACTTGGAGGGAGTCAACAAATGACTCCGCAAAAGCGCTCCACGCAGGGGCGCAAGATGTTCGTTGTTTCTGACTGTAAGAAAGCACTACAAATCGCCCAAACGTACATTCAGACTGTTTCAGTAAAAAGAGGTCTTTCAGTAATTACACGCGAAGGTTTTGCAAATTCATTCCATGATTTTACGCCTGGTGATGTGGGGATTATCTCAATTGCCAATGTAAAGTCAGTAACTAAGGAGCTTGAAACGATGTTGCGCCAACTTACGGATGATGCGTACCGCAATGTGCACATCATCATTCCAGCAAGCGCAGGCCGTGAAACTCCCGTTGTGTCACACATTCGGAATTATTTCCCTACTCTCAAACCTAGTCAGCGTGTCTGGCAGGGTGTTGCAAAATTCCACCAAGAAATTACGCGTCTGATCCCCGCGTAGCATAAAAACAGCAAAATAACCGCCTATGGGTGGTTTTTTTAATTATAAAAAAGAAACCTCTTGTAGAGATTTCTTTTTTATATTTTTTAATACAAGACTTGTCACTAAATACTCAGATCCATTAATGTTTCCCCTCGATCAGATATAGGCTCTAAACACTCTTGTTTTATTGCAGTATGTTGCTGGTTGATAAGAACTGAGGGATCTGATTTTTTCGGAACTTCGTGGGCTTCATTAAATCCGATTACATAATGATTTCCATCATTTCCTTTAAATAATACAAAAACTTCTCTAGTTACACCTTCAAATTGAAAAGTTGCAACCGCTTCCTCTTTTCTACTTGTAGCAAGTTGATTAAACCAATCTTTAATCTTTTCCAATTTTCCTTCTTTTACCCTAAATATTCTTGAAAAATACATACAATCTTTTTGGTGCCCTCGACAGGACTTGAACCTGTACAACTTACGTTACATGCTCCTAAGGCATGCGTGTCTGCCAATTCCACCACGAGGGCGTGCATGCATTACATCACAACATCCAAAAATTGGGAAGTTTATATTTGTATTTTGTAAAAAATAAAAGTTAATTTTTAATTATCCACAACTTATCAACAAAATTGTTGATAACTTAACTACAAACTTTTTAGTTGTATGATATACTACAAATGTCTCGCGTTCTTTCTGATGTTGTGGTGTCTTGCCGAGTGAATACTACTCGGCAGTCCATCACTTCATCTTTATGAGACAATATTTACCTAGTTCTTTACATTTCTAGCCAATAAAAATAACTTCTTACTTTCTTCACCTAGAAATGTACTTGCTCTTTATGAAGTATTCACGTGTTTCGCTCTTTGTTCTCTCAGTTCTATTAACCTCGATCTGTCGTCCAGCTCTGGCTTCCTCATCTTCCCCACCTCTTGTTATTACCGAGGTGGGTGCCTATGAGAAAAGTGGAACCGATGCTCTTGAATGGATTGAAGTTTATAATCGCAGTACTGAACCTATAGATATTACCTCATGGAAATTTCTCGAAAGTTCTGGTACCAATCTTCTCACCCATGGTATTTCAGCGACAAAAGATGGTGAGAAAAATGTTTTGCCTGGGTCATACGCTGTTATAGCTCAAAACGATGTTAACCTTAAAAATGCGTATCCTGATTTGGCGGTCCCTGTGTTTGATAGTAGTTGGTCAACGCTATCCCTTGATGGTGAAATTATTGGGTTAAAGGATGCACTTGGTGTAATGAATACCTTTACCTATCTTGTATCTTCTCAAACGAGTGTAGAAAAAATTGATCCGACTATTGACGATACTGTTGCATCAAATTGGCGAGTGGCGCCCTACACCAATTCTTTGGGAAAGGCGGCCAGTATATCTGCAACGTCGTCTCCTGTAGCAGTGGCTCCTGTGGTAGCACCTCAAGAAGAACTCGTAGTAACTACAACTTCTACACCAGAAATTGTTATCAACGAGGTTCCTGTGATAACAGTTCCAGAAACTACGACCGTCGCATCAACGAGTACTCCAGAAATAGTAGCGACGATGATGAGCACTTCTACCTCTACTGTGGCTAATATACTTACAGCAACTTCCACACTAGAAGCGCCCACTGAAATTCAAACCGCCCTCGTGCAACCAAGTCCACTTCGACTTTCTGAACTCATGCCCAATCCTGATAATGAGCCTGAATGGGTTGAAGTATACAATCACTCATCCAATGCGTATGACGCGAGTGTGTGTTATTTGAAAGATAAAACGGGAAAAGAAGTCTTGCGTGATGTACTGGCTCCTGAAAGTTATTCTGTCATTGAAGTGAAAAATATCACCCTCAATAACGCGGGCGACGAAAT
The DNA here is from genome assembly GCA_964622665.1 of uncultured Gammaproteobacteria bacterium. Lineage (GTDB taxonomy): Bacteria > Patescibacteriota > Patescibacteriia > Magasanikbacterales > CAZUUO01. The sequence continues at coordinate 4,899 of CAZUUO010000009.1, forward strand.
TAGTATCGTATGCAATGACAGTGTTGTTGATATAGTGCAATACGGCACTGTTGAGGGTACTGAAAAATCAGCAACAGCACCAACACCCAAAAAAGGACAGTCTCTTATTCGTAAAACCGAGACAGCGGTAACGTCTGCTGAATTATTCGGTGTTGGACAACCAACAAAAGGTTATGTAAATAATCTTTCCCTACTATCTCAAACAACAGCTCCCGTTGTTTCTACGACGGTCAGCAGTGAGCCAAATACTCCAATTGCAATTGATGTTGTTATCAATGAAGTTGTCACTCAAAGCTCCAGTGATGACGTACATGCTGAATTTATTGAGTTATATAATCGGGGTAACTTCACTACTGATTTGCGCGGATGGAAACTAACTGATGGTTCAGTTCAATACACCATCAAAGATTCAAATGAACTTCGATTTCCTCCTGGCGCGTATTATGTGGTTAATCGTACTTCATCAACCATTGCACTTGGCCTACAAGGCACAGTAATCCTTACCGATCCCAACTCACAAAAGATTGATGAAACAAAATTCAGTGATATGGAAGCTGACACCTCATGGTCACGCTTTGGCAATGATTGGACACTTACGTCTCTTATAACGAAAGGTACGGAAAACTCCATGAAACGTCCAAATCATGCTCCCATTGCACGATTGACCTCCGTTAAAAATGCGACAATAGGAACTGTCGTATCATTCTCAAGTGAAGATAGTACTGACCAAGATGGCGATGTATTACAATACCTTTGGGATTTTGGTGATGGATCTCAGTCACATGATGCAAATCCAACCCACGCCTTTACACAATCTGGTAGTTACCCGGTGACATTGACGGTACGAGATGGACAACGTAGTGCGATAGTTCAAAAGAACATCTCTATAACCAAACCAGTCACCATTAGCACAACCTTACAAAAGCCGGTAACCACGAAACGCACAAAATCAACGATCGTTTCTTACCAGTATAACCCTGTTGATTTGGAAACCCTTGCTGAACTACCTAACAATACCCCCGTTATCGTGGAAGGTGTTATTCATTACATCAACAAAAACTCTCGTATCCGCTCATTTTATTTAGGCAATCCGGGAATTGAAGTGCAGTTGGGTAGTGTTGTCGCTGAGTACTTGAAACTCGATGATTCTGTGAGAGTACGCGCATTGGTCAGTGTTTCTACTTCAGGCGCACGCGTGCTCAAAGTAAAAGACCTTAGCGTTATCTCATCACTGTTCCCCATTGTTCCAACTACTCTCTCACTGCAAGATGCTGGTTTACATGAAACCGATTACGTTCAAACAACGGGAGTGATTACCGCAATTAAGGGACACGAAATCTCTCTTGAAGACGAAACCAGTACATGTAAAGTTACCTTAGTATCGCCCCCATCTACTCTAAAAATTGGAGATGCGGTAACCGTGACTGGTAGTAGTATAAAATCGAGCAGTGCTTGTAAAATTGTTGTCACGAAACCTGAACTATTTACAGTGGTTAGTAGTGTGAACAATAACCCAAAACTTAGTGCGTATGTCCCTGTTACCGCAACAGGGGTCGGTAGTGTTGCACTTGCTGCACTCTGGAAAAAGAAAAGTTCTTTATTAACCTTTATAACCAATATATGGAAAAGAAATACGATTGCGTAGGTCGAGAACACATCTCGAACGGCCTAGGTCCAGCATAGAAGCTAGTGGATGAAGGCTCTTGCGTGCAACGCGCATACTTGTTATAGTGTGCGCGTTCCTTCTTGCGGGTATAGTATAGTGGCTATTATGCGTCCTTGCCAAGGACGAGATAGGGGTTCGATTCCCCTTACCCGCTCCAAA
>CAZUUO010000009.1:6823-25298 GCA_964622665.1 uncultured Gammaproteobacteria bacterium
TTCCCCTTACCCGCTCCAAAAAAGTCCGAATTCGTTCGGGCTTTTTTGTTTGGTGAAATATATGTGCTACACTTTTTATAACTCTATGAAATTAATTCGCCCACTTTCTGGTTCGTCGTCATCCGCTGTTTCTTTAGTTGCAATTGATAATCACGAGTATGTGTTAAAAACAGCAGACATTGTCGAGATAGAAAACGAACACGAATTTAATCGTCATTTGCACCTCCACCACATCCCCTGCCTAAGAACTTTTCAAAATTCAAATCTCCAATCCAACCAAATCTTACTTGAATACATTCCCGACTCGCCCACACTGGGTGGACATCTGACGCCCCAACGTTGTTACCAGTGGGGCGTACTCATGTCTCAACTTCATGCGATACAAGCTCCTCATGCTTCGTATTTTGATTCTACACTTCACACCATCCCATGGTCAGATTTTATTTCTCGTGAAATTCATGCCCGCTATGAAAAAGTTAAGCCCGCAAAAATACCCCAAGAATTACTCCAGCAAATAATCGCCCCTCTCATATCTCAAAAACACGACTCTTACTCTCTCCTCCACGGCGATTGCCATAGTAACAATGTTCTTATCAGAAATAATGACCTAGTACTTTTTGATAAAGCATCTGAAATTCTGTTTGGAGATCCCGCATATGATCTTTCAATTATCGCTTTAGAATTTCCCAATGATCGTTACGCCATCTTAGATGCAGCCGAGCATACGCAAGACTCGATATATCTTCATGCTTTTATCCAGGGATATGGCCGAGATTTTACCCAAGATCCTCATTTTGATCGTTATGTTTTATTGCGATCGGTTATCCGAGAACCAAATCCATTCCAGCCCTACCTTTCTGATATAATCGATGGGCTCGTAAAAAAATTAATATGAAAATAGCGATTTGTCACAGCATGCAGTTTAGTGAGCAAGCGATACAGGCAGCAGAATTTTTCAAAAAACTTGGTCATGAGGCATACCCTTCGCAAACGTCTGTCTCTTACGTTGGACTGTCCCCCGAAGAACAAGAAACACTCAAGCTCGACCACAAATATAACCATGATGCAATTCGTGAACATTATGATGTGATTTCTACCTGCGACGTAGTACTCGTCCTTAATCTCACCAAGCACGATATCCCTGGTTACATTGGTGGTAATGCATTTCTTGAAATGGGGTTTGCCTACATTTTGAAAAAACCAATCTATCTCTTGAACGATATCCCCGCTATTCCCTATTACCAAACTGAAATTATCGCCATGAAACCGACCATCTTGCACGGCGATCTTTCTCGTTTGTTTCAATAAAAAAACCACGACGTATCGCGGTTAGACATCTATGTAATTTTTCCTTGATACTCACGCGCAACAACTACTCCTTTTGGATAGCAATCTATCAACTCCCACAAATAGGCTGAATTTCTTACCAACCATCTTTGTCGCTTCACCCTCTTTAAGACAGTTGCATAACTCATTATTACTGAGTCAAATGTGCGCATTACTTCACTACATTTTACCTCCACCAAAATAATATTTTTCATTTCCATGTTTTCCCCCCTCATGAGAACTGATTAAACGGTATTCCTTTTACCCTTCACCGTCAATTATGCCCTGTGAATGCCGCCACTTCACAAATTCCATAACTTTCATTATACTGCAATCAACACCTGCCCGGGTGGTGAAATGGTATACACGAGAGACTTAAAATCTCTTACTCGTAAGGGTGTGAGGGTTCGAGCCCCTCCTCGGGCACCAAAAAAAGCATGACTAACGTCGCGCTTTTTTTATTTTACGATGATTTACAATTACCCATATTTTTGGTATACCAACCCCAGCTCTTTCTAAGGAGGTATGAACGATGAAATCCAATATCGTCCTCGATTTAGGAATCGGCAAGGTTCCCACTATTTGCCGCCTGCGGGCAAACGAAGAATTCAAAAAAATTGGCAAGGATCTCTTACCTATCATTAGCGATCCCCATCTGCAGTACATTGGGTTTGATCGCGAATCGTCAGGATTTGATGAGTGTCATCAGCATATGAAAAATTATGCTCCCCACGTCTCATTTACCACACAATGTGGTGATGCAGTATCATTACCATTTCCTGATAATTATTTCTCCCTCGTTATACTTTCTGATGTGCTTAGTATTCCCGACCATGACTGGTGTATGTGTGATTATGAGTGCATGTGTCGGTGTAAATCGTGTGAATGTCGGCAAGAAACTATCTCGTTTTTGCCCAGATATGCCAACAGAAGATGTTGCGGTGGGGCGTATCACGGACTTCCTGAGGTTCAAAAAAATGCTATTTTGATGGAAGTATTCCGTGTACTTCATAAAGAAGGTTCCTTATTGGTAGCAGTCTCCCAAACACCGGAATACACTCATGATTCCATGCAATTTCTGGAAACCTCCTATCGTCTTACTAAAAAACATCTAGAAACATGGAATTTTGACATGGATAAACATAGATTCATTTTCTCATATTCTAAAATATAACGTCCTTACGAAGGATGTTTTTATTTCCCTTATTTTACAAATATCCCATAAAGGAGTACGCTCACCTTAGGTCTTTCCTACGGAGGAAGCCATGAAAAAACGAAGTGGTTTGTATTCGATTGATTTTCCACCTCCTTCACGCGAGGTAGCTGAGGCACGTATCGCAATACTCCAAAAAGAAATAGACATTATTGCTTTCGATTTGAAGGATTACCTTCCCCGTGAACTTCCTGAATACGTCGAGCGTGCGCGATACGCCCGTTTGGCAAAAGCAGAGGAATTGCAATTTCTCAATGAATTCCTTGTACCATCCATACCAGGAAAAAACAGTTCTACCACGCAATCACACAAAAAAGCAGCATGATTCATCACCTATGGGTGATTTTTTTATACTTTTTTTCTTTTAATAAACTCTGCGATTGGTGGCAAAATCGAAATACCAATGATTCCAATAATTACCAAAGAAAAGTTTTCTGCAACAATAGGAATATTTCCAAAAAAATACCCTAATAACATAAAAGTACTAACCCACAACGTTGCTCCCACAATATTAAACATCGCAAAATCTCGATATCGCATGTGACCCACTCCCGCTAAAAAGGGCGCGAAGGTGCGTACAATCGGAATAAATCGCGCAACAATAATAGTTTTGCCACCATACTTTGCAAAAAATTCTCTCGTTTTTTCTAAGTATACAGGACGAAACACCCGAGGGTATTTTGCAATCAATAATTCGCCCGCACTTTTTCCAATACTATAGTTTAGTGCATCCCCAGCAACTGCAGCCACCAATAAAAGTCCGTAGAGTATTCCCAGGTGCAAACTTCCTTTGGCAGCAAATGCGCCCAACGCAAAAATCATCGAATCCCCTGGTAAAATAGGTGTCACCACCAAGCCCGTCTCAGCAAAAATAATTACAAACACGATGGCGTATACCCAGGTTCCATAATTTTGAATTAATTCCAACAGATGGACATCAATGTGCAAAACAAAATCAATGATCGTGAGAAAAAAATCCATACTATTTTACTGCTGTTCCTGAAACCGCCACCATCAACATACCTTGTCCTACCGTTTCATAATCCACATCAACACCAACAATTGCTGTTGCGCCCAGTTGTACCGCACGCTCTTCCATTTCTTGAAATGCAATCTCTCGTGCTTTTTTTAATTCCTCTTCATACGCGCCTGAACGGCCACCGACAATATCGGTAATTGACGCGAAAAAATCGCGAATAATGTTTGCTCCCAAAATTGCTTCCCCCGTTACCACACCTAAATATTGTGAAACCGGCTTATTTTCAATGGTATTTGTTGTTGTAATAATCATACACGGTTGTGAACTCCTTTGTGAGTATCGTAACATCTCATAGTGCTTTTGCCTAGGAAATAAAAATCCCCGCGAGATGCGAGGACTTTTATTTTTATGACATCACCACCACCGCAATGGGGTGATAACATTTTACTTTGCGTAAGTGCTCAAAGTTTTTGTGAGCATATACCTGAGCAAAGGCACGATTCATGATGTCGATTTTTTGGTCAACCGGTAAATCAGCAAAACTAAATCTAAAAAATACATTCCAGCTGTTGCGCATCACTTCCAATACGCGATCACCACTCAATTCATACAAATACTCATTCAAGCTAAAGCTCTTCGTGAATCCCGCCTCGCGTGCCTTTGCCTGCAACCACTCTTTACTCATGCGTGCAGCAATAGGAGGCCACAATAATTGGCAGTTAGCATCTAGTTCAGCGCGCACAATTTCAACCACACGGTTGTGGAGGATTTGATATAACGGATGATTAAGCTCCGTGATAATTTCTCCTGGGTTTGCATCAACACATTCCCCTTTCTCAAACGAATGATAATACGGTGCAAGCGGAAATGAAAATTCGTAAGGGCCTAAATTAAACGCACACGCTCCCTCTTCGCTCAGCAATGATTTAATTTGTGTAAACACGTCCAACAAGTGACTGTCTTCAGCGGATTTGTGAAGTGAGGAAACCACCTGACTCATACAAATCAAATCGAATGTGTCGCTCGTATTTGCCCGCACGAGTGATGCAATGTTTTCAGCGTTACCTTCGAGCACTTGTACTTTGGGGTCGCCCATGAAGTGTAATGAACACAATTGTTTCATTTGTGGGCTTGGTTCAATGGCGATAAATTTTTCCAAATTTTTATATCGACGGCGAATTTGTAAAGTTGAAACACCAACCCCCGCGCCGATTTCAATAATACGTTTTGGCTCATCACTTCGCACCATTGCATACTCATCGAGAATATAATCGCACATGGCTCGATAGTAATCATCGCGCAAGCTAAACGCGACATAGGGCAATACCGCATCTTGAAAATGTACCGTTAACATGTCTTTTTTCTCATCACTCATACGAAGGTTTACTATTGCTTGTATCCTAACAAACCACACCTTTTCTACAAAGGTGATAACTTTTGCATAAAATTTTTTGCTTAGTTAGTAATTTATTACCAACTACCACTAGCGCCCCCACCCCCACTACTTCCTCCACCAATTCCTCTCCCCCTCCCACCACTTCCTCCAATAAATACTTTGCGGGGTAACTCTAATGAGCAGATAAAATCCGCAACCTGTTTCCATTGTCTCATCTTAAATTTCATCTCTGGTATACTATCCTCGCTTTTCATTATCCATTCATTTGAAATACCAAATATGAGTACATAGGGTACATATTGTATTGCAAGTTGCATTGAAGGAATGGTCTCTTGGGGATACTTCAAAAATTTTCTGAATCCTCTAATTTTTTGTAAAATATTTTTTCCTTCCTCTGTTAGTCTGGGCGGTATTTGAGGATAAATTGCTCTTACTATCGAAACTACCACTGTTAAAAATATAGCAAAATCCCCTACACCCCCCTGGGACGACATCACACCAAATCCTCTCATGACAGCGACTATTATAAAAACAACATATGTTAATGCAATCACCATTCGATACCACCAGTTAATCTTTTTACTTATCAATTCGAAATAACCTTTCTTATACAGAAATTCTAGTGCGCCATTTTGTATAATTCGAATTTCGGTATTTATTTTTTGGCGTTTTTTTCGCAATTCACTGTCTGTAATTTTTTCCCCATCTTGGAATAACAGATCCAACAACGACTTATACACTGGGTTATCTAAAGACGCCTTATTTTTCTTAATAAACACAATATCGTATTCTTCAGTTCCAAGAATACTTTTTTTTCTAGTATACTCTATATCTATATAACCTTGTATATTTAAATCAATAATTGCCGCTCCAATATCCAACCAATCCACCACTCCATCAAATAAAATTCCAACCTCTATCGGTGTCAAATTAGATGGTGGTTCTTTCACCACTACTGCGTTTAAAATATCAGTAGGGACTTTCACATCGATGATGCCTAATTTTTCTCCTAATAATTTTAAAGTAACATACACCATGTATACGCCGGGAATAACAGACAGAAGTCCCATTACAATAATACCGTCAACCATTAGATTATTTGTATTGAATACCATATAAGATTACTTACATTATAACATACCCAAAATAATATTTCGTCGTTTTACCTTAATAACTACAATAACTACCGATCTTTTTTTATTTTATGTTATAATGTGAGTAAATAGTAATAATACATATGTATTCAAAAAAAATAGGCTGGTTTTTGGTTCTTTCCCCAGGTTTATCATTACTATTTTCACTTATTTTTTTCTCTTTTTTGCAAACACTTCTCCCAACTCAAGATACCATAACTTTACTTAGGGTGATGCGGATTATTCTGGGTTTATTAGGAATATATGGCACACTCGGTATTTTTACCGCTTTTCCTTTTGGAATATTCATACTCATAAAAAATAGAGAAAATCGCGCAGATACCCAAACTCCCACTCAACAGGAAGTTCACATGGATTCTACTGATATCTTCGTAAAAAATCCTTCATTTTCAGCATTTTTTTTCACATTCGTTTATCTTGTTGCGAATAAAATGTGGAAATGGTTACTCATTTATATGGGTCTTATCATTTTTACTGCCATCAGCACAGTCTCTTCACTTTTCTTAGGTATTGCATCAATTTTTAATGGTGGAAGCTTAGGGCCAATTGTTGGCGTGGTTATTTTTTCTCTTGTTGTTTTGATGATTAATTTAGTTTTTAGAATATACCTTCTTTTCCGAGGTCGTTATATTGCATGGAATGAGGGTGCTAATTGGGATTCAATTGAGCAATTCAAACAAAGACAGAAAATGATTTTCTGGGTTGGTTTCATACTATTTTTTATCACGAGTTTAGTTATTCCTTATTTTAATACGATAAATTTGTCTGGCAATCCCACAATAAGTTCTCAAACAGTTACGGAGAAATCTGCAGATGTTACACAGTTGGAGCCAGCACTTGCTGTTATTGGTTCTAAGATAGAAAATGGTGGCTTTTATAGTACTAATGCAGTTCTTGGTCGCATTAAGAATACCTATTCCGATTCCTCCGCAGCAAGTGATGTTGCCTTTAAAATGTTGACGGGTATCTTTTCAGGTGAAGACCATGGTTTGGATGACAGTGATTCTGATGGAATTCGTGATATTAACGAAAATAACATTGGGACAAATAGCACCCTGAAAGATTCCGATGCTGATGGTTTTAATGATTTTGAAGAATTAAAATCTGGCTATAATCCCACTCTTGCTAATTCTAAACTTGGCATAACCAGCAATGAAGACATACTAGGAACTTGGTATAACACTGACAATGACTACATAACTCTTACGTTAAATCCTGATGGAACCGCAACTATTTCTGCGCCTAAGCAAAAATTCGTATTTCCAAAATTCTACTGGAAACTACAAAATGGTAGTTTACTATTTGCACCTGATAATCTTTCTTTAACTTTTAATAATCCTCTTGTCGCCATACACCCCTTAGTTCGCACTTCCGAGGGGATAACTATAGTTACTAGTACCATGCGTCCCATCCTCGTTGCCTTTAGACACAAATAAGAAATTGTCAGACTCTAGTGATTCCTTTTGATATTTGTGCAAATCTCATAAACCGAAATTTACATTACTAGTGGCAAAACAAAAGATCCCCGCGTAATGCGAGGATCTTTTGGGGCGACCGAGCGGAGTCGAACCGCCGCCAGCAGCTCCACAAGCTGCTGTGCTAACCGTTACACCACGGCCGCCATACGGGAAATATAGTACGAAAAAGCCGCCCACTTGTCAACGGTAATTATTACCGATCTAAATATTCTTTCACGCGTACTTTGAGATCTTTCAATTTTTCCATCTCTCGCTCTAATTTTTTAATGCGTTCATGGTCGTCTTTTTGTGCTCGTTCAAGTTCTTTTACCCGTTCTTTTAACTCTTTTACTTTTGCTAAGGCGTCATCCATATACCGTGATTAGTATGTAATTACTATATCACATTCCCTACCATTACTCCAAAATTTTGTAGGTTGATACCATGCGTAGCTTTCTCCACCATCGCGCACCAGCCTGTTCACGATATTGATATATCGCCCATAAAAAGACGGCATACAAAATGTGTTCATCGATCAGTGGGTTGTGTAGTGAGGGAAATAAGGCAACATACATAAGCAACAACATCACAATTCCTGAAATTGTTGCTATGCGTAACGCGATACCCAACATTAATGCCACTCCAATACCCAACAACCCAATCATAAACAACCAATCAACCCACATATTGCCCGCGAGTGCATGGAAAAAATTTCCAAAGGTATCTGTCACCCCAAACTTTAAAAATCCTTCTGTTGGTGAAACTCCATCCAACCATCCCTGACCACTTTTTGTTGCAAATCCTAATCCCCACACTTTATCAATAAATGCCCAAAAGAAAATCCAACCCAACATTACTCTACTTACAACCCACACAGATATTTTTTTCATATATTTCTTATTACAATATTATCAATTATATCACGATACTTCATCACAATATCCTCCATTGCTTCTTTGTGGAGTGCATGATGATTTTGAAATGCAACATCCAAAGTTTTAGCACTTCGAAACGGTTGCAAATACCACGCCCGCGCACCACGAATTAACTGTGCCATCTCATGAACCGTTTTTTCATCATGTAACTCTTGTAACAATGTCGAACGAAATTCATACACAATACCACTTCCCATAATCAACTCCACACTTTTTTTAATTGCACTGGGTAACACACAACTACCACTAACTGCTGGATAATTTTCTAAACTAGTTTTAATGTCCATCGCGATGTAATCCACCACTTTTTCTTGGAGCAGTGTTTCCAAAACCCACGGCGCAGCACCATTGGTATCTACCTTTACCAAAAATCCTCGTTCTTTTATTTTCTTTGCAAATGACAATAAGTCCCCCATCAACGTTGGTTCTCCGCCACTTATCACGACACCATCTAACAAATTTTTTCGTGTTTCTAAGAAATTAAAAAACGCATCTTCTGGGATCCATGCGTCTTTTAATTCTTTTATTTTTTCGGGCAACACAAATTCACTGTTGTGGCAGTAACCGCAGCGAAAATTGCATCCGGGAGTAAATACGATGCATGCCGTTTTATCCGGATAGTCGAGGAGGGTGAATGGTTGAATTCCGGATAACAGCATATTAACAGGCAGTTACTTGTTGTGCGCACGTATATTTTTCTACAAATTGATTATTAGCTGCAACACACTCCTCAAAATGTTTTCTTCCGTAATGTTCAGATTTTTTTCCTGGATTATAGTGTGACACCGGACGATGGTATCCCATCACTCGTGTCCATACTTCGCAGCGCGTTCGTTGTACTTGTTGGTCGTTCATATTGATATTAGAAATTAATTGTTACATGTTGTTTACGTACTTCGTCATCTAATCGTTTACCTTCAATTCCCGCTTCACTGTCACACTTTGGACAAAAATCCCATTCCCCTGCTAAATAGCCATGACGCGGACAAATCGAGAATGTTGGTGTAATTGTGATGTACGGTAATTTAAAGTTGCTCAAAATTTTTCTAACCAAATTGCGACACGCTTCCCCACTACTAATTTTTTCACTCATGTAGCAATGAAGTACTGTTCCTCCGGTATATTTTTTTTGCAGATCATCTTGCAATCGCAATGCTTCAAATACGTCGTCGGTGTAACCTACGGGAAGTTGTGAAGAATTGGTGTAGTAAGGTGCGTCTTTGGTTCCTGATTGTAAAATGTCAGGAAATCTCTTTTGATCTTCCTTTGCAAAACGATAGGTTGTTCCTTCGGCTGGTGTTGCTTCAAGGTTGTACAAATTACGAGTTTCTTTTTGGAAGTCTTGTAACTTAGCGCGCATAACATCGAGCACATCGCGTGCAAATTTTTGTCCCCATTCTGTCGCTATATGTTCTTGATTGCGGGTGAAGTTTTGAATTGCTTCATTTAACCCATTGATACCGATGGTTGAAAAATGATTTTTTAAATATCCGAGATATCGTTTGGTATACGGGAATAATCCATTGTCTATCCATTTCTGAATTTCTTTACGTTTAATTTCCAGTGACTCTCGTGCCAATTCCATTAAATAGGTGATGCGTTGTACGAATTTGTCATAGTCGCCCGCACAGGTATAGCCAATACGTGCTGCGTTAATAGTTACCACTCCAATAGATCCGGTCATTTCAGCTGAACCAAATAATCCTCCCCCGCGTTTACGTAATTCGGCCATGTTCAATTGCAAACGACAACACATGGAACGCACATCTCCGGGATTTAATTCTGAGTTGATGAAATTTTGGAAATAGGGTGTTCCATATTTAGCAGTCATTTCAAACAATGGTAGATTTTTTTCATCCTCCCATTCAAAATCTTTGGTGATGTTGTAGGTTGGAATTGGAAACGTAAAGGTTCGTCCTTTTGCGTCACCTTTGCTCATCACTTCAATGAACGCCCTGTTGATCACATCCATTTCTTTTTGTAATTCTCCAAAGGTATAGCGAAATGGTTCTCCTCCCAAAATAAGTCGTTTTTCTTTTAAATCATCAGGGCATTTCCAGTCGAGCGTGATGTTGGTAAACGGTGTTTGTGTTCCCCATCGTGAAGGAATGTTTAGATTGAACACAAATGATTGCATGTTTTGATACACGTACTCATACACCTTTTTTGCCACGTATTGATCACGGAGATGTTCGGTTTCAAATTGAACATTGTACACTGCCAATTCTGCTTTCACCTCATCTTCAAACTTTTTTACGTAGGGTGAAAGATAGGTATCAAAACTTGAGAATGCTTGTGCACCGGCCCACTCATTTTGGAGTGTTCCCAAAAAGTTCACCATTTGAGCAACTGCTGATGATAAATGTTTTGGAGGATTTGATTCAATTTTATTTGCCACACCATTGAACCCTTCTTCGAGAAGTACGCGTAAACTCCATCCCGCACAATACCCTGAAAACATATCAAGGTCGTGAATGTGGATGTCCGCATTTCGGTGTGCATCACCAATTTTTTTAGGGTAAATATATGACAACCAATAATTTGCTGTTACTTTACCTGCCGTGTTTAAAATCATTCCCCCCAATGAATATCCTTGATTTGAATTTGCGTTTACTCGCCAATCCAGCTTTTGTAAATATTCCCCAATAGTTTTTTCAACATCGACCGTCACATTTTTCTGTTCGCGAATTTTATTTCGTTCAAGACGGTACTTGGTGTAAACAAACGCAACTTCAACAAAACTTTTTTCTTGTAATAATTCTTCCACGATATCTTGCACATTTTCTACTGTTGGTACTGCGTCCGGATAGCGAACCTCCAACACACGCATTGCTTCTTGTGCGATGAAGTCTGCAGCTACTTCGTTAGGTGTACCCAATGCCATAAATGCTTTTGAAACTGCCTTTTGAATTTTTGCTGTTTCAAAATCGACGATCGAACCATTTCTCTTTTGGATTTTTGCAATCGGCATATTGTTAAAAAAATAAAAACCCACTTACGTGAGCTTCATGAGCTTCTGTTTGTACCATGTTATTTATTTTTTTCTATTGCGATGCGATGTGGGCATGGTACGACGCCACATAACATTTCATTGAACCGTGACTCTGAGATAATCGTACACTCGTGACACGACTTACATTTTATCTCCACCTCTGCTTCTGACAACCAGCCGCGAAACAGTAATTTCTTACAGTTGCTACAGCGATAGTCTTTGTACTCAATCGACATATATCTTTCGTTCCTTTCTGAGATAATCGTACCACCACTTTTTTTCTGTGTCAGTGTGTATAACAGTCATTAGTATAATTTTAGCGAATTTATTTTTTGAGAAATTTTTACCAACAAAAAACCCGAAACAAATGCTTCGAGTTTTTGGTGTCCCCGCATGGAATCGAACCATGATCTAGAGCTTAGAAGGCTCCCGTTCTATCCATTGAACTACGGGGACGTGAGCCCATTATTACGACTTTGGGCGCTTGTGTCAAAATATTACCAATACCATCATCCTTTTCTTTGTTTACCGTGAAAATTTTTATGTACTTTTTGTAGATGTGCGTCGGTGATGTGGGTGTACACTTGGGTAGTAGTTATTGATGAATGACCCAGCATTGATTGCACTGCGCGAATATCTGCCCCCGCACGCAGTAAATCGGTTGCAAACGTGTGACGGAGTGCATGGGGTGAAATTGCTTTCGTGATACCCGCAACTTTACCATATTTAATCACGAGGCGTTGCACCGTGCGCGCCGTTATACCCGTTTCATGTGCCTTACTCTTCCCCTCCACGCGCTGTCCAGCTTCTTGCAGTTCTCGTTTTCTTTGTGCTTTATCATGTGACACAAATAAATGAGGTTGTGTATCTTTTCGCAACGTCAGATATTTTTTTATTGCTTGTTTGGCACTTGGTGACATGAACACCACGCGGGTTTTATTTCCTTTTCCCCGAACTGAAAAATCATCACGTTCCAAATTCACATCATCTTTTTGTAATGAAACCAATTCTGATACCCGCAAACCGGTTGAAAATAATAGTTCCAAAATTGCTTTATCGCGCGCTTGCACTAAGGGAGAAACTCCCGACTCGGTGGGAGCTTTTAATAATCGTTCTAAATCATCTTCTTCTAAAAAATTAACTTCGCGATCGCCAATTTTTGCCAATTCCACATGTTCTGCCGCAAGGGATGGAATTTCCATGCGTGCACAATATGATAGAAAAGAACGCAACGCGATGAGGTGATAGTTTTGTGTCGTCGTGTCTAATTGTTCTTTTCCTTCTTTTAATCGATGGAGCCACAGTCGAAATTTACGTACGGCATCTTTGGATATGTGTGCGGGGTCGGTTAACCCAGTGCATGTTAAAAATCTTCGTAAATACAATGAGTAATTACGACGGGTTAGTACTGATCGATTTTTTTCAATTTCTAAATAATCCAAAAATTGCTGCATCGTGGTGAATAGTTTTGATTTGTGGTTGGCAGCTTTTTTCATATACGGTTAGTATAGCACACCATCTTCTGCAATAAAAAAACTCGCAGAACCGTAGTTGCTAGCGAGTTATATTTTCTGGAGCTACCCAGAGTTGCACGACATAATTTTTATTTTTTCTACTGTGACTTATTGCGTCCTCTAGTTTACTGAAGGTTTCACGATATTCATAATTCCCTCCAATTTTCTCGTATACCTCATACACCGTCTCTTTACCCTCTCGTGCCTTCTTCATTTTGATCTCTTCTTTTTTTCTCTTCTTTTCTTCTTCTAGACGCTCTTGGTACCCCCTTTCCGATTCTTCCCGTTTTTTTTCACAGAACTCCTTGAATTCTTCCAGGCTATGTGTGATTATGCTGGGTTTGATTGTAATTTCACTTGGCCGAATTTCATCACCCCATTGCCCGAGAAATGCACCCTTTGTGATTTCAAGAATATCACCGATCTTAATTCCATTATCACTCCCCAAATCAACCACAAACTTGATATCTTTCGCACTATCCCCCGGCAAACCTCCATCTTTCGAGCAAATGACCGCGACATACCGTTTCTTGGTTTCTTCTGTCATCTGTTCCTCCTGTTGTGAAAGAACGTCGTCACTCTACCTCAAAATACCAAGAATGTCAATAAAAACAGTGGTTTTCTATAATGTATCCCTCTCATCACCTTGCCAATTTTTGCTCAATCTGGTACTCTACAACCACTGCAAAGGCTTACTTTTGCACATTAATTACACACGACCTTCACGGGGACATGCCCTGTAAGGCCTAATAGATACGCATGTATGTTAAGCAAAGAACAAAAACTCAAACTTATTGAGTCGTTCCGAATCCACGCTACGGATACTGGTTCTCCAGAAATCCAAATCGCGATTTTGAGTGAAGAAATTAAAATGTTGACTGGTCACTTGCAAGCTCACAAAAAGGACCATTCATCACGCCGTGGTTTGTTACGCAAAGTTGCGGAACGCCGCCGCTTACTCAAATACTTATTCCGTGAAGATGTTAAACGCTTTGAAGCGCTTACCTCACGTATTAAAGTTAACACTGCTTTCATTACCACTCCTGTTGACACAACGGCAGATATGCCTGAGGAAGTCGCAGCTGACGAAGTATAAGCGTGTACCAAAACCCCGCGGACTTCACGCGGGGTTTTGCTTTTTAGTAAATTACCGTACACTATAGCTATATGATAAAACACAAAGAACAACGCGTCGCCGTATTTATCGATGTTCAAAATTTGTATTACAGCGCTCGTCACTTATTTTCGACGCACGTTGATTTTGGTCGTGTCGTGAAAGATGGTGTTGCTGATAGAAAATTGGTGCGCGCTATCGCCTACGTCGTCCGCACTGAAGGTGAGGATGAAAAACCTTTTTTAGAAGCATTACAATCTCGCGGTCTTGAAACTCGTGAACGTGACCTCCAAATTTTTTACGGCGGTAACAAAAAAGCTGATTGGGATGTTGGTATTACCATTGACTGTGTTCGTATTTGTGATTTAGTTGATGTGGTCATTCTGGTGTCAGGAGATGGTGACTTTGTTCCACTTGTGGAATACTTAAAACAACGCGGACGCCAAGTTGAAGTTATGGCATTTCGTAAAACAACCTCAACAAAACTTTTTGAAATTGCCGATATTTTTACTGACTTAGCTGAACCTCAATTTTTAATCGCTCAACGGGGTAAAAATAAATCCCGCAAAAAATAAGTGCTGATTTTCAGGAGCAAAAACCTTTGCTCTTGGTATCATTATTTATTAATGAATGTGGTCTCAAAACGAAAGGGTGTGTGACTTATTATCACGCTCGAGGTTTTGAGATCACACAACAAATTATGAATGTACAGAAGTTCGAAACACAATGGGGAGGAAAAACTCTCTCTGTTGAAATTGGTAAGCTTGCACAACAAGCAAATGGTTCTTGTGTTGTTTCCTATGGCGAAACGGTTGTCTTAGCAACTGCCGTCATGTCGAATGACACTCGCGATGGTATTGATTTTTTCCCACTCTCCGTTGAGTTTGATGAAAAATTATATGCTGCTGGTATTATTAAAGGTTCTCGCTTTATTAAACGTGAAGGACGACCTTCTGATGAAGCCATTTTAACCGGACGTTTGATTGATCGTTCTATTCGTCCCTTATTTAACGAAAGTTTGCGTAATGAAATTCAAGTGATTGTTTCACCAATTTCATTTGATGAAGAAAATGATCCTGATGTAATTGGTACTATTGCGGCATCAATTGCACTTGCCATTTCTGATATTCCATGGGGCGGACCACTCGCGGCCGTTCGTGTTGGTCGTATTCAAAGTGAAACTGACGCAACAAAATTTGAATGGGTACTTAATCCAACATACACTGCTCGTGCAAAAAGTGATTTGGATGTGATTGTGTGTGGAACACCCAATCGTGTCACCATGATTGAAGCAGCAGCAAACGAAGTTGCCGAAGATGTTATAGAAGAAGCAATTTTCTTTGGTGAAAAACATTTTAAAGAAGTGTTGTCTCTCATCAATACCATCGTTGCACAAGTTGGTTTACCAAAACGCACCATCACTAAAAAACCAAGTGCTCTTGCTGATTCTATTCTTGATGAAGAAGCGCATGCCTTTGAGATTGCGCGTGCCTGGATGCAAAAAGAAGCCCCATCACTCATGTTTGCAACACCCTTATTTACCAAGGCTCAACGAGCTGGTGTAATGAATGCAATCAAAGATGCACTTTCACTTCACCTTGATACCACCCAACTTTCAAACGAAGTGAAAAAAATTGTGCTCACTCAATTTAAATATTTAGCTGGTGAACTAGTCACCGAAGAAATTCTCCGTACCGGACGTCGTGTGGACGGCCGTGGTATTGAAGAAATTCGTCCACTCTACGCTGAAGCAGCTTTACTTCCTCGTACTCATGGAACCGGATTGTTTATGCGTGGTGAAACACAAGTATTGTCTGTTGCAACATTAGGAAGTCCTGGTGATGCCCAATTATTAGAAGGTATTGAAGGTGAATCAAAGAAACGCTACATGCATCATTACAACTTCCCTCCTTATTCAGTTGGTGAAGCAAAACCAATGCGGGGACCCGGTCGTCGTGAAATTGGACACGGTGCACTTGCTGAGCGTGCTATCGAACCTATGTTACCATCAAAAGAAGAATTCCCTTACACTATTCGTGTCGTTTCTGAAGTTATGGGATCAAATGGTTCTTCATCAATGGCATCAACCTGTGGTTCATCTCTTGCCCTTATGGACGCCGGTGTACCTTTGAAAAAAACGGTAGCTGGTATTGCCATGGGACTGGCAAGTAATGAAAAGGGGGATTGGAAAGTTATCACTGATTTACAAGATCTTGAAGATGGTCATGGAGGCATGGACTTTAAAATTGCGGGAACCCGTGATGGTATTACTGCTATTCAAATGGACACCAAAACATTGGGATTGTCAGATGAAATCATCAAACAAACCTTGATACAATCAAAACGTGCTCGCGCACAAGTTATTGAAACCATGGAAAAAATTATTGCACGACCTCGCGCGGAACTTTCACCATATGCACCTCGTATTGAAATTTTGAAAATCAATCCTGAATTAATTCGTGTGGTTATTGGTCCGGGTGGAAAAATGATCAATGAAATTATTGATAAAACAGGAGTTTCAATTGATATTGAACAAGATGGAACCGTGTTTATTGCAAGCAACAAAGCTGAAGGTATGCAACGCGCGGTTGAATGGGTCAAAGCATTAACTCATGAAATAGCGGCTGGCGAAGTATTTGAAGGAAAAGTTAGTCGTGTGATGGACTTTGGTGCTTTTGTAGAAGTTCTTCCCGGTAAAGAAGGTTTAGTACACATTTCTGAACTTGATTGGAAACGCACGGCAAAAGTTACTGATGTCGTGAACATTGGTGATGTTGTGAAAGTGGTCGTCAAAGAAATTGATGATCAAGGACGCATCAACTTATCAATGAGAATGTTGAAACCAAAACCAGAAGGGTTTGTAGAGGAAAAACGAGAAGACACCGGTGATCGAAAACCACGTCGTCCGTTTCCTAAAAAACACTAATGCAGCAAACACCATATAAAGCCCGCTTTGATAGCGGGTTTTATTGACTTTTTGCATTTTTTCTCCTATACTTACCACATCAATTTCACAAACGGAGGAAATTGATGCGAAACACCGTTCTCTTTCTAGTTTCTCTTTCTTGTTCATTACCAACTATAGATCCATCTGGTCATGCACCACCAAATCTACCCGCAAATTTTGATCAGGGTTGGCAAGAAAATCTATCGGGAAATTGGAAGTTGATTTCCTCAACCGAGGATGATCCTCCCACTGAACTTCTTGCAATACGAGTGTACAACCCCGAAAAAAAATTTTTTGAATGTCCCTCTATGGTTGCGTCAGTTGCTAATCACCACGAGGTTCAATTCTATGATTTTTTTGACCTGTGTTTTGTGGATGATTCTACTATTAGTAGCCGCCTCTTTCCTCAAACTACTGATGACTACCGTGTTGAAGGTACGTTTACCTTCCACGCAGCACCCAATGTCAGAGAATGCGTGACAAATCCAACAAACGTAGATTGTCTCACGCAAGATGACTACTATGTTCTTACCTTGGATCTCTATCAGTTTGAAACACTCGTCCGTCATCGTGTATATCGGAAGGCGTTTCTTTCTGAAGAGCATGTCCCTTCCAATCATACCTACGTGACCTTGTATGACGAGCAGCAACTGCCCTATGAATTTTTTCTTGATTCACGAGATGAGAACAACTACATTTCTCTCTACTGTCCTGCATCACTTCGTACCTTGTTCCACGTTGACTCACCGTACGCAGATCGCATACCGTTCGAGTTTGCGTGTGTTGCAGATGATAATTCATTTATTGCTTGTCCTTTTGCAGATCAGAGTTACTGTATTACGGGAACATTTTCAGAAGATCTCACAACCATCACCTATCATACCCCTGATGGAATAACGCACACACTCACACAATAACAAACGACTACGGTCGTTTTTTTAATTAAAAAAACCCGGACTTGTCCGAGTTTATAGTTTATACCACGGGTATTCCCGTGCGATATCTTCTTTGCAAAACCTGATGTATCTCCCCACACCTTTTCTTTTTATATTTGGATTACTACTGAAGAGTCGAAATATTTCTACCTTATTCCACATCCTCTTTTCCACAATATGTGGCTGTAGGAGAAATGAGTGGAGGTGCTCAGGATCGCCCGCTTCAAGGAGTACTGTGTCTGCCTTAAAAATATAGCCGAATTCCTTTTTTTCTTTCAAGTTACCATTTGCCTGCTGATATATGTACACCACTAGATTTCCTTCAAAATCCTTTACCACGTAAAAATGTCCTGCTGCCCGGTGTTTATACATATCACCAATTCCTATATCAAATGTTTCCAACACGGGGTTCACGATCTTTTCACGGCCTCGATAAATTACCCGATCTTCGCTCGGTGTTACGAGACTATTTGCTCGATCGCCATGCACCTCAAAATCAGATTCCAACATGCT
>CAZUUO010000010.1:0-20701 GCA_964622665.1 uncultured Gammaproteobacteria bacterium
CAAATATTAATCAATAGAGAAGGTCTTGAATTTGATGCACCAATTCCTGAAAAATTCACCTATACGACCGAAGGTTTACTTCCGCAAAACGCACGCGAGATGATGCATTTAGCTCGAGAAAAAGGAACAAAAGAACAAGCTGCATACTTGCAGGAATTTTTAAGTGACGTTGCAGAGTACATTGACTATCTTGAGGAATGGGAAAAAACCGTAGGAAAAGGCGATACTCAAGAGGTTGCTCAGGATACCGAAGAAGATCAGCAAAAAGGAGAGGGGAAAATTGGTAAACGCATGTACGAATTAGGTAATAAGAAGGTAAGAGACATACAGAATGAATTTTCTACTATATCTCCAGAACAATTGGGCCAAAAAATTATAGCAACACAAAAGCAAATTATTGACAGATTCCCTTGGGTTACATTTCATTTGGATGCAAAACCAGGTCATGAGGATGCAACACTCGAGCATTACAAAATTTCAAACTGGGAAGCAATCAAACAGTCTAAAATATATCAACAAAATGGAGGCGAAGATTTGGATAACGGTAAATTAGGAGTGAAAGAATTACTATCTCGTTATGAAAAAATGCTCGGCAAACTCGAACAAGTAGTAAAGAGTAAACCCGTTGTTACCGTTCAAAAAAACAAGGATGGTATAAAGAAGATGATGCCAACAGTAGAACAAGGACTCATGAAACAAAAGAATGCAAAGCGAGTTGTCATTGAAACGATTTTAAACAACAATCCTGTAGGTAAGGAGTTGGGGGAATTGATCAAGAGTGAAAAAATTCCTTTCATTAGCAATTACTTAGAAAACAAGGGAGATGTAGGGGAAGCCATTAATGAATCAATTGCATACCTTGAGACTGAAATGAAGAAAAAGAAAAAACAAGGTGGGTTATTTGAGAAGGTTGCACGGTTCCTAAAAGCAGACCAAGGATATGAACAAATGAAAAAGGCATTAAAACAATTGATGAACTGGAAGAAATATTTATAAGAAAGACCCGCGCAATAGCGGGTTTTTTATTGACAGAAAGTCAAAAGTGCGGTATAACGCAGGTATTACCTCTACCTAACAAGGGGGAGATAATGAAACCAGTTTTTTATAGTGATTTGGTGTTGTTTTACTACGAGCCAAGTAGACCGCGAGAAGTGGTAATGCTGTTTCGTAATAAACCAGGCAGTACGGTGTACGAAATTTTTCGACCAAATGAAATATTCATTGGACGTAGAATGAGTGTAAAACACGGCATTCAAAAATGGGAAAATGGTTTCACGCAGGATATTAGTTGGGAGCTAATAACAAAAAAATCACAGGCGTCTATAGAGTTTGAAGGAATTTCTTATCAACTAGTATTGTTTGACGCACGTTTTTGGCGAGATGGTCTCTCAACAATCCCCCACAAACAATATGATAGATTTGTTATGACGCCATATCGTGATCTGTGGGAACTGCAAACGGATTTTGGCGAGATGGTATGGGGATACGCAAGTGAGCGAGAAATCACAGGAGCACTTCAAGAAGTAAAAAAACGAGAACAAGGTTCAGAGTATGCATCATAACACCTCACGGGGTGTTTTTTAGTCTATATTGTAAACTTTCAGCAATGTGGGGAACAGAAATTTTTTCACAATCTTCAATATCAGCAATGGTTCGTGCGATTTTGAGAACACGATTAATGCCGCGACCTGATAAATGCATTTTTTCAGATGCTGTAACGAGAAGATGTTCTGCTTTACTTTCCAGACTACAAATGTAAGAAATCTGTTTTGCGGGAATGTGTGCGTTGAGAAATCCTCGCGTAACTGCGTGCTCTCTAACACGAGTTACGATGGATCGGTTATGTTGTGTTTCATGAGAATCTTGTCGTGGTGCGAGAATTTTTTGAGAAGAAACACGAGGTACATGAATGTGCATATCAATACGATCAAGGAGAGGACCAGAGATTTTCTTTTGGTAATTTGCTATATCAAACGCACGACAACTACAAGAAACTTCGCTGTCCCCAAAATATCCGCAAGGGCATGGATTCATACTAGCAATCAGTTGCATGGCAGCAGGAAAGGTGACTGATTGTTTTGCGCGAGAAATAGTAATGCTCCGATCTTCAAGAGGTTCTCGAAGTAATTCCAAAGAAGCGCGAGAAAATTCAGGAAATTCATCCAAGAATAATACTCCGCGATGTGCCAGAGTGATTTCACCAGGGTGTGGATTACTCCCACCACCTGCAAGTGATGTTGGAGAACATGAGTGATGAGGACTGCGAAATGGTGGAGATGACGCAAGGTATGATAAACCACGGGCTGAATAGATAGACATAACCTCGATGCGCTCCGACATGGGCAAATCAGGTAAGAGACTGCGCATAGCCTTGGCAAGCATGGTCTTACCACTGCCAGGAGGTCCTGAAAGTAATAAGTTATGACCACCAGCAGCGGCAATGAGCAGTGCACGCTTTGCGGCCTCTTGCCCAGAAACTTCATCAAAACTAACGTCATACACTACGTCATCAGGTAGCGTGACATCAGCAACAGGCAATTCGAGTGTTCCATATATATAGGAAACAACATCTTGCAAATTACGAGCGACTTTAACAGTGATACCTTGGAGTACTGTAACCTCCGCCTCATTTTCAATAGGAACAACGGCTTCGGCGATACCTTGTTTTTGGGCAGCTAGTAACATTGGTAATACTCCACGTACGCCACGCAGAGTACCATCAAGGGACAGTTCGCCTAATAATAAGGGAAGAGGTCTGGCTATTTTTGCGGTATCCAGTAATAATGCTATGGCAAGTGCTAGGTCAAAATGACTTCCTTCTTTGCGAATATCAGCTGGAGCAAAATTTACCGTGATAAGATGGGTTGAGGGGTAAATAAAACCTGAATGTTTGATTGCTGATTTCACGCGTTGTTTGGACTCTTGGATGGTACTATCAACAAGGCCAACAATTGATATTCCAGGAAAACCAACATTTTTATCAACTTCAAGGGTAATTATGGAACCTTGAATGCCAGTTATGGCGCAAGATTGGACGCGGCACAGCATATGTAAAAGAGCTAAGTAACTATGTTGTAAATAACTATACCACTTTTTAAGAAAGTGGAAAAGGAGGGTTTTCAACAGGGTGTTGTGGAAAAGTCTACAAAACCGGCTAATTCCTCTTGCCAGATGTAGAATGGTATGTTATATTTGCGTCAAAATCATTATTTCTCGTTAAACTATGCAGAAATGGTACGAATTCCTTTTTGTCGTTTCAGGTGAAATGACAGAAACACAAGCAAAAACAATCGCCGCAGAAGTGGAAAAAATATTAGGAACCTTGAAAGCTACTAATATTGAAACTCACATTTTGGGCAAACGCAGACTCGCTTACAAAATTGAGCGCGTCGTACGATACGGAACCTTTGTATTGATCCGAGCGCAAGCTGGAAGTGATGCAATGGCAACCTTCAAAGAAAAAGTACGCTTTGTAAAAGGCATCATCCGATCTTCATTAACAGTTGGTAGCGCAGTGGCAACATTGCCAACCTACGTTGATAAAACTGAGGAAATGACAATGCCAGTTGCAGATGTAAAAGAAAAAGAAGAAGTGGTAGTTAGCCAAAGCACTAAAAAAGCGGCAGCAATTAGCCAAGATGAGCTCGATAAAAAAATTGATGCGTTACTCACTGAAGATACTTCAGCAGACGCCTAAATAAAAAAGTATGGCGATGAGTCTAAATAAGGTCATGCTTATCGGGAACTTGACCCGCGATGTGGAAATGAAAACAATCGCTTCAGGACAGCCCGTTGCGACGTTGGGTATTGCAACTAATCGAGTCTTTCAAGACAAGAATGGTGCAAAGCAAGATGAAACCGAATATCACACTATTGTGGTGTGGGGAAAACTTGCAGAAATTTGTAATCAATATTTGGGCAAAGGCAGAAAAGTATACGTCGAAGGTCGTCTCCGCACGCGCGAATGGGAAGGACAAGATGGTATCAAACGCCAACGCACAGAAATTGTTGCAGAGAATGTGATTATGTTGGATCGTGGAGGAGCACCAAGTGGTCAAACACAAGGAAGCCCACGCCCAGCACAAGCCGCAACACAACGTCCTGCACCAGGCATTGACCTTCCAACAATAACCGTCGATGACTCACAGCCAAAATCAACATTTGATGATGAAATCAGAATTGAAGACATCCCATTTTAAAAAATTATGACACAAAACAAAGTAAAAAAAGCATGTAACTATTGCACCACACAAGCTGCGGTTGATTTTAAAGATACGGAAAGTTTGAAAAACTTTTTAAATGCATATAAATCAATTGCTCCTCGTCGCCGAACCGGCGCTTGTGCATGGCACCAACGTAAAGTTACTCGTGCAATTAAACAAGCACGCGTAATGGGATTGTTGCCATTCATAAACCGCGAGGTTTAGTTGAATGAGAAACGGCTTATTTCCTCTGCATTGAGCGTGCGAGGAAAACAAGCCGTTTTTTATTTTCAAAAATATGAATGTTACAACGCTAAAAAAATCAGAAGAAGAAAGAGAACTGCTGACGAAACGGTTTGAAATCAATCGCGCGATACGTGAATTTTTTTGGCAAGAAAATTTTTTAGAAGTAGAAACACCGTTGCTGGTCGCGTCTCCCGGGCAAGAACCATATCTGCATCCGTTTGAAACAAACGTAAAAGATGGTTGGGGGAAAACATGTAAAGGTTTTTTAATTACATCACCTGAATATGCAATGAAAAAATTACTCGTTGCAGGATTCACAAAGATTTTTCACTTATCGAAGGTATTTCGCAATAATGAAGAATTTGGGGGGACACATAATCCCGAATTTACCATGATTGAATGGTATCGTACGGGTGAGGGCTATAAAAAATTGTGTGATGATATTGAAAATCTGACACGATACGTTGCAAAGAAAATTGGGGCGGCCGAGTATGAGCAAGTCGTATTCGAGAGAATCACCATGAAACAGCTGTGGGAAAAATATGTGGGGGTGCATTTAGATGAATATCTCACCAAAGAAGCAATGCATGCACTGGCGTTACAAAAAGGTTATCCGGTTAAAGAAAGTGAAGAGTATGAGGATGCATTTTTCAGAATTTTTTTAAATGAAATAGAGCCACATCTTACAAAACCAACCTGCGTCTACGAGTACCCAAAACTATTAGCATCATTGGCACGTACCTGTGAACACGATGAACGCTATGTTGAACGGGTGGAGGCCTATATTGGGGGTAATGAGTTGGCGAATGGATTTGGAGAATTGACTGATGCAACGGAACAACGAACAAGATTAGAAGAAGAGCAAAAATTAAGAAAAAAATTAGGTAATACCTATCTCCCGATAGATAATGAATTTTTAGAGGGTTTGGAAATGGGTATGCCACGAAGCTCAGGTATCGCATTGGGGGTTGATCGTCTCGCTATGGCGTTACTCAACACCAAAAATATCAATGAATTGCTTCCCTTTGCGGCGAAAAATTTATTTGGGCAAGATTTGACAAAATAACCATAAAACTAACATAATAGAGTGCTAATTAACACTTACGCGGTATGGCAAAAACTTCAGACATTACCAACGGTATTTTCATGGAATATAACGGCGACCTTTGTTTGGTCACTGATTTCCAGCGTGTTTCACCAGGAAAAGGTTCATCATTTGTGCGCACTCGTTTAAAAAACATTGCGTCAGGAAAAGTTGTTGAAAATAACTTTAAAGAAGGTGACGATATTATCATTGTCCAAGTTGAGAGAAAAAACATGCAATTTTTGTACAAAGCAGGGGAAGAATATGCATTCATGGACAACAGTACTTTTGAACAATACACCGTCAGTGACGCATTGCTTGATGGTAAAGGAAAATTTTTAAAAGAAGGAATGGAAGCAACCTTCATGTTGTATAATGGATCTCCGGTTGGTGTACAAATGCCAAAGAAAGTAAAATTAAAAGTAGTAAGTGCACCAGAAGCGGTTCGTGGTGACACAGCGTCAGGCAATCTCACCAAAGAAGTTGAATTGGAAACAGGTGCTACCGTTCGCGCGCCGATGTTTATTAAAGCGGGCGAAGAAATCATGGTGAATATTGATACGGAAGAATATTCAGAACGTGCATAATATAAAATATATGAACATGCTACATGACATTAGTGCGGGTAGTGTTGAAAAGATGAATGTAATTATTGAAATTCCAAAAGGATCACTCAATAAATACGAAATCGATAAAGAAACAGGAATGATCGCGCTTGATCGCGTGTCATATACCGCACAAACATTCCCTGTTGATTATGGATTTGTACCACAAACGTTGTGGGACGATGGAGATGCACTCGACGTGATTGTATTATCAACAGCACCGTTCTTCCCTGGTATGTTATTGGCTGCACGACCAATTGGCATCATGCACATGATTGATTCAGGTGAAAAGGATGACAAAGTAATCGCAGTCCCTTGCAAAGACCCACGCTTTGACCACATGCAAGATTTGAAGGATGTAAATCCCCACGAATTAAAAACATTGCAACATTTTTACGAAAACTATAAAAAATTGCAAAATAAAGAAGTAGTCATTGAAGGGTTTGAAGGAAAAGCAGCAGCCCAAGCAGCATTTACTCGTGGACAAGAATTATACGCACAAAGTAAAAAACCGGTGTAAGCCGGTTTTTTGATATAAAAAAACAGCGCGTAGCTGTTTTAGGATTCTGCGTGTGCCGCAGGAGAACCATCTTTTTGCAATGAATTATAATATGATGCGAGTAAGGCATGAATGTCGGTAACAAAAGATGGAAAAAATGGACCTCCCACTGCTACTATAATATAGAGAGTAGTTAGAAAGAGTGTTACGGCGATAATTAACGGAATATTTGTCCTCACTTCAAAACGTGCTGTTTCAATAAACACGATGCATGTAATCAGAACAATGAATCCCGCAAGTTGCAAAGTATACGTTTGCTGGAGAAATTTTTTTGTCTTCAGCTCAACGACTTCACGGCAACGCCAATGAATTTTCTCACTATTGCTCGCGAGGGTTCCCAGGAGCCAATCACGCAGTACACGATTGAAAAACCATTTGAAAAAGACCAAGTACAAAATTCCAGCAAGGAAAGCGGTCTGCGGAAGATAGTTGAATGCTTGCGTGGTGTGATAACCTACAAACAATATGCCACATTGAAATAAGATGAATCGAAGCATCAGCAAAGCACTCCATTGGGGGGTGGCAGTGTACTTTCGTTCTTTATTACCAAACATGGGTCACCTCCGTAGAGATAGAACTAACCAGGATCCTAACAAAAATAGTGAGGAAATACAAGCACTTCACGAATTATATAGACATGCTATACTTTGCATATATGGCACAAAAACGATATTTAACTGGCGATAGACCAACGGGACCTTTGCACTTAGGTCACTATTTTGGATCTCTTAAAAATCGCGTTCAATTTCAAGAGGAGGGAAAAGAAGGATTTATTATTATTGCAGATTTTCAAGTAGTTACTGATCGTTTGGAAACTGACGCAATCGAACAAAACATCATCGAACTAACAAAAGATTATTTGGCAGCTGGGATTGATCCACAAAAAACAACTATTTTTGTGCAATCTCACATCCACGAAATTTCAGTCCTAACCATGTTATTTTCGATGATTGTGACAGTCCCTCAATTGGAACGTAATCCGACCATTAAAGAAGAAGTAAAAGCGATGGGACAGAGTGATAAAATGTCGCTGGGTATGTTGTCATATCCCGTTTCACAGGCTGCTGATATTTTATTGTTTAATCCTGATTTTATTCCGGTTGGTGTCGATCAAGCACCACATATTGAATTGACACGCGATATTGCGGCACGCTTTAACCGATTATATGGCGACGCATTTACCGTGCCTGAAATGGTATTGTCAGAGCAGTCGCGCGTATTGGGACTTGATGGCATTCAAAAAATGTCGAAGTCACGCGGCAATGCAATTTTTCTCAAGGATACAAAAGAAGTAATTTTTGAAAAAGTTAAAAAAGCAGTTACTGATTCAGAACGTGAGATTTATTTTGATGAAGAAAAACGACCAGCTGTTTCAAATTTATTGTTATTATTTAGTCTCACCTCTGGCAGAACAATTGAAGATATTGTGACGGAGTTTAAAGATGCGGGAAACAAGGTATTTAAGGAAGCGCTCGCAGAAAGTATTGATGCATTCTTAACACCAATGCGTACGCGTCGCGAACAACTTGATGAGGAGTATGTAAAAAAGGTGATCAAGGAGGGCACAAAACGTGCGCAAGCAGTCGCACACGAAACACTGTCACGCGTCAGAGAACACATGAAGTTTGCGTATCCATCAATTTTTTACTAAAGAAAGCCGCGATTATCTCGCGGTTTTTTTAATACACATAATAACAAGATCTCAACTGTGCTATACTGAACATATATGGAAAGAATCCCCGCAAACAAAAATGAACAATCATCATCTGAGTCGATAAGCACCTTGGTGAAATTGGGATATGAAAATGTAAGAGAGCAAAAAGAATCGTACGAAGGGAAAAAAATGAACGAAAAAGAATTAAGTGATCTACGTGATAAAGAAGCGGCATTTGCTCTTGTAAATATCATACCTCGAGTACTCGATAGAAATAGAGAAATTTCTGAAAAGGAATTGGGTATTGGGTTTGGGGCATTTCGACTAACACCAAAAAGCGGGGGAAGTCAAAGGGTTTGGGGTATTTATGAAGGAAGACCACTCAGTAGAGAGACAATTATACGCTCAATGAAGGCCGCGGTGATACAGGCAGCGATGCGCGAGGTACTTGAAGTACTCGGAGAAATTAAAGTTGAACAACCAAAAGGTACCAAACCAATTCCACCAGGGTTTGGGGGTTATGAAATATTAAGAATAAATTTGCAAGAAATTCTTGAACCAAAGATTGTTGCAAAAATAAATGAGAAAAATGGAATGGGAGTGTGTGTTGGTTATGAAAATGAAAGAGGACATCAATATGCTGTGGAAGGTCACGACAGCGATGGATACACCCAACGAAGGGGAGTTGCTTCAAATGACTTAGAAGGAAAGGTAGAAACCGTGCAGCTTTTTAGTAAGGAAGAACAACGTGACCTCGTGTTGTTAATTCAAGCATTACAAGAAAAAATTTCCATCAGTCGTGAAAGAGATTGGAGAACATTCAAAGCAGTCCTCGATGAGGCACAATATACCTTTGTGACGGATGCGGTGTCAGGTATTGTTTCAATACAAGGTGAAACCGAGAATGAGGGCGATCTTGAATTGGCGAGAGCAGTTGCGCAAAAGAAGGAGCTCGAAAAAGAGGTAGAAAGAAATATAGTCAAAATTCGCAATACGGTTTTAAAAAAGGAGGACGAAAAAGATGAAGGGGTAGAAAGTGCAGAATTGATACGAGAAAAAGAAAACGCAAGTATAAAAGCAAAACTCCGAATTTCTGAAGGATATGCTGCAGAGCTCGAAAAAAAGTTAGTAGCAAAAAATACAGCAATAAAACAGGTACACGAATTATTACGAAAAGATTCAGTATTTAATGGAAACAAGAAAGAGGCACTTCGTATTTTGAAAGATTTGTTAGAGGAAGGGTAATAAAAAACCGCGAGATGATCGCGGTTTTAATTTTGTATTTAGAGTAGTTCTTCTGCAAGAGCATCGTCGGTAACTCCTTCAAAAGCATCATCTTCTTCATCTTTCTTTTTCTTACCATCAACAACGTCATCTCCCCGTAAACTGCGCATAATATTTTCGGCAATTTTGACGCGCATTTCTTGTGCGAGTGTTTCGTTGCCGCGAATGAACGCTTTTGCAACTTCACGTCCAACACCCAATTTGGTGTCTTGGAAGGTATATGAATTACCCGACTTTTTAATAGCAGTGTTTGCAACACCCACATCAAGTAAATCACCCGCAATCGAAATACCATCGTTATACATGATATCAAATTCACACGTACGAAAAGGTGGCGCAACTTTATTTTTCACCACTTTCATTTTGACACGATTACCAATAATAACTTCACCTTGTTTAATTTGGGCACTGCGTCGAACCTCAACACGAACTGAACAGTAGAATTTAAGTGCCGTACCACCGGTGGTTGTTTCAGGGTTACCAAACATGACACCAATCTTCATACGAGTCTGGTTGATGAAGATTAAGGTTGTTTTTGTTTTACCAATAATACCCGTGAGCTTACGCATCGCTTGTGACATCAAACGTGCTTGTAAACCCATGTGTTGATCACCCATCTCACCTTCAATTTCAGCTTTAGGAACAAGCGCAGCAACTGAGTCAACAACGATGATATCAAGTGCGTTGGAACGAATTAAAGTTTCAACGATTTCAAGGGCTTGTTCACCATTGTCAGGTTGTGAAATGAGAAGCTCTTCAATATTTACACCAATACGACGTGAGTATTCCGGATCAAGAGCGTGTTCAGCATCAACAAACGCTGCCAAACCACCTTCTTTTTGTACTTGGGCGATAGTGTGAAGCGCTAAACTGGTTTTACCCGATGCTTCAGGGCCATAGATTTCAATAATGCGGCCACGGGGAAATCCCTTACCACCCAGTGCAATATCAACGGATAACACACCGCACGAAACTCCTTCAACTTCCATCATCTTAGCTTCGCCAAGACGCATGATCGAACCATCTCCAAATTTTGAACGAATTTGTTCAAGGGCGTCCTCAACGACGCGGTTTTTTTCTTTTTGATTCATATACAGGTAATTATCCTCCTTCTCTCTTCAGATTAACGATATACTACCTGTCACGAGTACGGAAGTGGAAAGAAAAAAAATCTAAAGAAATCTACGAATTACTAAATAGACAGAGCGGAGTGCATCAAAGAAGTAACGCCAGAGTAAATGAAAAAAAGTGTGTATGACCGTTTGAGGAGATGGTGTAACGGGGATTGAGGTGTTGGTGAGTCGTGCAACCACGGTAACGTGAAGAGGGGCTGCAATACGTTCACACGAATATCCGTGGAGCGAAAGTAATGCGGCTAACGTGTGAGGAGAAAAATTGTATAAGTGGAGAGGATCAAAGAAAAAAGGAATAGGTTTATTAAAGAGGGTAACATTAGGGACGGTAATATAGACAATTCCGTCTTTAGTTAAAAGCGTTTTAAGAGATTCAAGAAACGTATGAATAGTGGGGATATGTTCCAGTACATGGTGCATGACCACAGCATCAAAAGAGTGGGGAGTGAGACGGGGAAGCACTTCATCAAATAATCCTTCTTCCAAATCAATATTAAAATTTTGTTTTGCGGCGAGTACTGATTGGTGAGATGGCTCAATACCAACCACGGAGTAGTGTGCTGTGCGCGATAAATAATCAGTAACACTGCCATGTCCGGCACCTATTTCAAGAATACGGCCTCGCGCAGGAATACGCGAAGAGATGATCCCGCCGATAAAGGCATTTTTGGTAGGATTGTGAGAAAGGGAAGAAAGATCAGTAACTTCTTTGCGCACATCATCATAGGTGTGATGGTATAACGCAGCGAGTTCAGTTTCATCAAAACGAGATCGAAGATACACGAGACCACAACGAAGACATAACACATTAGTGAGTGGAATGACTTGTGATTGTTTGCCGATTCTTCCTCTCCATGCAACGGGAATGGAATGCGTGGCATTGCAGAGAGGACAGTGAGAAAGTGTGTGCATAAAAATAGTGTTACCCTCAGTGTAACGAAGACGATGAAGAAAAAAAAGTGGAGCAAAAAATGATCAAGAAAAATTATTATCCACAAAATGTGATTGACGACAACGGGCAAAGTACGACATATTGTCTTTGACGGTGCGTGCGTTTACTGCTGCGTGCGGGTGTACTACTCATGACACAAGGTATTCCTTTACTACTCCACCTTTGTTTGGAGAGTTATCGGTGATACAACGTGTATTTCACGTATTTCACTTTTGCGCAGCAGCAAGCGCGCGTTTTTTATTTAAAAAAAATGAAGTTGATACCGTTGATGGTGATCGGAACAACGTAAGTAATTTTTTTGATGAAAAAATAAAAGGTTGTACACAAGAATTTTTTTGTACATTAAGCTATAATACAGAGTATCTATGGCTCGCGTCGTTCACCAAGAAGAGTCTCCCTCTTTTTTAACACCAAAATTACGCCGCACACTCGTCGCATTGTTGCTCGGAACATGCGGAATACTTTTTCTATTATCTTTTTTAGGACTGGCAAGCACTGCGGGAGATTATATTGATACTGGTTTGGGTCTCACCTTTGGAACATTACGTTTTTTTCTTCCGGTTGTGTTGTTTGCGTTGGCGTATGTTACTGATCGCGTCGACGAAGAAACAGAAGGGTTTGTCCCGCACATTCATACGGCGCATATTGTGGGGTCATTACTATTATTAATTTCATTATCAGGATTAGCACACACCTTTCATGCGCAAACAGCATTAGAGAGTGCACAAGAGGGAATTGGTGGCGGCTATGTTGGGTTTGGTGTAAACAGTGTGATCACTCCTTATTTTGGAGTGTGGGCAGCGCGCGTACTATTTTTCGCATTTCTTTTGGCGGGGCTAGTGTTATTTTTTAATGTCACCATGACAGTGATTATTAAAGCGCTACAAGCCCGCGGCTTGTTACTACACGGAAAAATTGCCGGCATGATGCACGCAACAACAACGGATAACGGAGGAAATGAAGTGACGTTTATTCGAAGATTGATAAAGAGAAATCAAGCACCCAAAATAATAATGCCCGAGGCTCATGATGAAGATGACGAAGAAGAGGAAATTGAAGAGGAGGAGGAAGTAGAAGAAGTCGAAGAGGTAGAACCAACACGTAACGAACCAATAAAACCAACAGAACCAAAACGAGTCTACGCACTGCCATCCATTAAGTTATTAAAAAAATCAGTGGGTGTGGCACAAGCGGGAGACATTACTAATAACATAAAAATAATTGAGAAAACTTTTTCGACATTCCACATTCCCGTTGAAATGGGAGAAACACGCGTGGGCCCAACCGTCACACAATACACCATGCGCCCCGCAGAAGGGGTCAAGGTTGCGCGTATTACTGGTTTGACGAATGACTTAGCATTGGCACTCGCTGCGCACCCTATTCGTATCGAAGCACCAATCCCAGGAAAATCATTAATCGGTATTGAAGTTCCCAACCAAAAAAGTGCGATGGTAACTTTGCACGATTTATTAACCGATGAAGAATTTGAAAAAATTAAAGGTAATTATCACATTGCATTAGGTAAAGATGTTTCAGGAAAAGGAATCTTTGCCCATTTGCCCAGCATGCCGCACTTATTGGTGGCAGGTTCGACAGGTTCAGGTAAAACAGTGTGCGTTAACACTATTATTTTAAGTTTATTATTTCAACACACACCGGATGAATTACGATTCATCATGGTTGATCCAAAACGAGTGGAATTACCATTGTATAATGGAATTCCTCATTTATTGACGCCGGTTATCACGGAAACCAGCAAAACAATTAATGCGTTGAAGTGGGCAATTGGCGAAATGGAACGTCGGTTTGACACGCTCATGAAAGCAAAATGTCGTGACATTACCTCGTACAATAAACAAATGGGTGAAGTGGGTGGGGAAAAATTGCCCGTGATCGTATTTATCGTTGATGAACTCGCTGATTTAATGGTGACCTCAGGTGCAGAAGTTGAAGGTGGTATTATTCGATTGGCACAAATGGCACGTGCGGTTGGTATCCACTTAATTTTAGCAACACAACGTCCATCAGTTGATGTTATCACGGGATTAATTAAAGCAAACGTTCCCGGACGTATTGCGTTTTCAGTAGCATCATTGATTGATTCTCGTACGATTATTGATATGTCGGGCGCTGAAAAATTATTGGGTAAGGGTGACATGTTATTTTCAAATGCATCATTACCAAAACCAAAACGTATTCAAGGTGCCTACGTTTCAGAAGATGAGATGAAAAAAGTTATTGACTTCTTTAAAACCGATGACGCACCATCATACGATGATTCAATTACTGATCGCGCAAAACAATCGTCTATGTTTGGTGAATCAGCTGCAGAGTCTGATGATCCGTTATACAACGAAGCAAAACAAATTGTCGTCAGTGCGGGAAAAGCAAGTACCTCATATTTACAACGTCGATTAAAAGTTGGCTATTCACGCGCAGCACGGTTAATTGATATGTTAGAAGAACATGGAGTGATTGGCCCCGGGGACGGAGCAAAACCACGCGAAGTATTATTGAAGGGTGGGGGAATGGTGACACAACCACAACCACCACAGGCAGAAAAAATAGTAAGTATGGAAATGGATGAGGAATTTGTAGATGATTCCGATGAAGTTATTGAAGAAAATTTTGATGACTTGAGGTAAGTATGCAAGGAATACACGAATACCTACGCAGTTTACGAATCCAAAAAAACATGTCTGAGCAAGAACTTGCGCAACGTGCTGGTATTCTTGTATCTCAAGTTATTAGTTTGGAAAAAGGAGAATTACAGAAATTGCCTTCAGGATGTGCGCTAAAACAAGTCATGCAAAAAATTGGAACGGTCCTTGAAGTTTCAGAAAAAGAAATGGAAAAATTATTAGAGAGCGCACAGGTGTATAATACTAAAAAAATTCCCACGCAAAGTCACCGTTTAAAAAATATTTCTCGTGCTTCAGTTTTTGTTGGTGTAGGATGTGTTGTGATGTTGTATTTAGGTATTGAAGTGCACGGTATGGTTGCTTCTCCTCGACTGGAAATTCACAATCCCAGTGAAAATGAAGTAACTGAAGATGAAACGGTGGTAGTGCAAGGAAATACCACACCCGAAACATTGGTGATGGTAAATGGTATGAAAGTGAGTGTTGATCGTGAAGGAAAATTTAAAGATACTATACACGTGAAAGAGGGGGTAAATGAAATTATCGTAAAGGGAGTTTCAAAACGAGGAGGCGAAGCTCAAGTTTCAAGAAAAGTAATGAGAACAAAATGATATGAAACCAAATTATCACTTTGAAGAAGAATATTGGCAACAAGGAAAAGTGGTAGTTGGTGTTGATGAAGTAGGGGTCGGGCCGTTAGCGGGACCGGTAGTTGCTGCCGCAGTGGTGTTACCAACACGACATCGGATTGGAACACTCCAAGATTCAAAAAAATTGACAGAGGTCGCCCGTGAAAAAATTGATGGAGAAATTAGAAAAGTGGCGGTAAGTTATGGAATTGGAAGTGCAACAGTTGCAGAAATTGAGCAGGTGGGGATTCGACAAGCAACATTTCTAGCAATGAAACGCGCACTCGCACAAATTACGGTATCGTATGATGTCATTTTGGTTGATGGGTATGAGATTCCTCATGCGCCAAAACCATGCGTAGCAATTATTAAAGGGGATTCGAAATCGCGATCTATTGCGGCAGCATCAATCATTGCAAAAGTGTTTCGGGATAGGTATATGACAGAGTTACACGAAGAAATCCCCCAATACAATTTTAAACGACATAAAGGATACGGTACCAAAGAACATCAAGACGCCATTAAAAAATGGGGAAAAAGTATCCATCATCGCATATCATTTATACATTTGTAGAGTCGGTAAAATATGATAGGCTAATTCCATAGCAGTTTATGAAAAAAGCAACGCAAACTATGAGAGTTCGAAAAGCAATAATTCCGGTTGCGGGTTTAGGAACCCGTTTTTTACCAGCCACCAAAGCACAACCAAAAGAAATGTTGACTCTCGTGGATAAACCCGTCATTCAATATATTGTTGAAGAGGCGGTCAATGCGGGGATTGAGCAAATTATATTTGTAACGAGTGCTACCAAGCGCGCCATTGAAGATCATTTTGATCGAAATTTTGAATTGGAATATCGTTTAAAACAAAAAAATAAAAATAAAGAACTTTCTCAAATTTTAGATATTTCTGATTTGGCTCAATTTGTGTATGTACGTCAACGTTCACCCAAAGGCGACGGGCACGCAATTTTATCAGCAGCAAGTTTAGTAGGAGATGAGCCAGTTGCTATTTTATTTGGTGATGATGTTATTAACAGTAAGACACCGGTACTCAAACAATTGATCGATTGTTATGAGGAATATCAACAGCCTATTATTGGTATCCAAAAAATTGATAAGACACAAACGGGAAGATTTGGTATAATAGAAGGACAAGAGGTTTCTCATGATACCTTTCGCGTATCTCATTTGGTAGAAAAACCAAAACCTGAGGAAGCCCCTTCAAATTTAGGAGTGATTGGTCGCTACATTATTACCCCACAGATTTTGCGTGCTCTAGAAACTGCTGATCCATCAGATGATGGAGAAATTAGATTGATAGATGCATTCAAAAGTGTGGTGGGAGAATATCCCATCTACGCGCATGCCTTTGAAGGAGTGCGCTATGACTGTGGTAACAAATTGGAATTCATGAAAGCGTCAGTGGAAATGGCATTACTTCATGAAGAAGTTGGTGGTGACTTTAAAGAGTATCTCAAAAAGTTTCACTAATAATAGGTAAGGAGGATTATGAAACGAGCACATATCGGCATAGGATTATTACTTTCGCTCTTGTTGGGAACGGGCGCGGGATGTACCAAGGGAACCGACCAAGCGACACTTGATTTGGCAAAACCAGTCACGTTGCAATATTGGCGACCTTTTGATGGTTCAGATGCCTTTGATCCCATCATCACAAAATATCGAGCGTTGCATCCTAATGTAACTATTGAGTATCGACGGCTACGTCCTGAAGAATATGAACAGGAGTTGGTAAATGCACTCGCGGAAGATCGAGGTCCTGATTTGTTTACAATTCCGAGTGACTCGTTGCGGGGCTATATTCCGAAGTTAGCACCTATGCCCAAGGATTATAAAATGGCATCGATTGTCTCAACAGGGGATTTAAAAGGAACCACAACTATTAATGTAGAAAATAAAAAGGGTCTTACGGCGCGTTCTCTACAACAAAATTTTCTTGATGTGGTAGCACAAGATGTGGTGTTACCAGCAAATGGTAGTGGCCAATTAGGAAATTTGGGCACCGATAATATTTATGGGCTTCCCTTATCCATGGATACCCTCATGTTGTTGTACAATAAAGACATTTTAAGTAATAGTGGCATTGCACAACCACCAACGAATTGGACTGAATTTTTAAAGAATGTTGAAGATTTAAAAAAAGTTGATGAGGTGAATGATACGATTATTCGTCCGGGAGCAGTTATTGGAACTGCTGAAAATGTTCCCCGCGCAGGAGATATTTTGACGCTCATCATGATGCAAGCGGGAGCACAAATGGTAGATGAAAATGGACAACCAACGTTTCACTTAGTTCCACCAGGCTCCAAAGCAAGTATTCCACCGGGTATTGACGCACTTCGTTTTTATACCGATTTTGCATCACCCAAAAAGAACGCCTACACATGGAATGAACTGCAAGGTGACGGTTTAGAAAGTTTTATCCAAGGAAAGGTTGGATTTATGTTTGCCTATGCATACCAACTTCCGCTCATCAAAGCACGATCACCCAAATTAAACTATGGTATTGCTCCCGTTCCCCAAATGACACCAGCAAAACCAGTGAACATGGCATACTACTGGGTAGAGGGTGTTTCCAAAAAGTCTAAAAACCCAAATGTGGCATGGGATTTTCTCTTGTTCGCAGCACAAAAAGATAATGTTGCGAGTTATTTAAGTGCAACACAAAAACCAACCGCACTGAAATCATTGGTGGCGGTACAACAAGAAGATGTGGTGCTGGGACCATTTGCTGATCAGTTATTAACGGCAAAAACGTGGTATCGCGGTAAAGATGGTAAAGCAAAAGACGCCATCTTAAAAGAATTAATCACCAGTATTCTCAAGGCGACAAGCGCAAACAGCAATGAACAATTCAATAAGGCGATAGAAAACGCCGTCAGTAAAATTTCGCAGACATTGTACTAGGAACAACTTCATCCATGATCCCGACATCTCAGTCGGGATTTTTGTTTTGAGAGGAAAAATAAATCCATACACAGGTAGGCAATTCAGTACATTCATAAAATAGAGTATACTAATGAAGTATGAAGAAACTATTCAGTAGTGTTGCAATATCTGTAGCACTGTTATGTGCACCATCAGCACATGCGCAAACGCTTGTGCAACTACCAGCCTGCACGCAAGATGGAAATTGCCAATTAAATGATGTAGTAAATACGGGAATTTCAGTGGTGCAATTTATTTTAGGGATTTCAGGTACGGTTGCGTTACTCATGTTTATCTATGGTGGGTTTTTGTGGGTTACGTCAGCAGGAAATAGTGAAAAAGTTAATCAAGGAAAATCAGCAGTCAGTAATGCGGTCATTGGACTCGTTATTGTGTTTGCATCGTATACACTCATTACCTACGGCCTCAGTGTATTTGGCGTAAGTGATCAATTTAATCCCTTGGGCGGCACCAAGTCACAGGAGATAACACAATAAGTATGCGCATCTCGAAATTATTACTCGCAATTACCGTAATATCAGGACTATTTTTGGGTGGATCACCTGCTCGTGCGGCTGTTGATGCTGCAATATGTAATAAATGTTACATCACAACAACACAGAAATGTGATATTGGTGGAATTTCAAATAAAGTAACTATTAATGAAGGAGATTTTCAGGGAAAATGTGAACAGGTAAGTGAGGCAGCTTTAAAAACAAATATTACCGAATGTGGAAAAAATACCAACCCAACTTCAACACAGTGTCAGGGTAATTTAAGCGTTTTTCTTTCATTGTATGCAAATACGGGAAGTAATGCGGTACCAACAACTGAAGTACAAAAATGTGCCAAAGAATTGGTGCAGTGTGCGAGTTTGCTACAAGCCTGTGATGGAACACTGGGACAAATAAATGTAACAAATCTCGATGCACAATGCCAATACTACCTACAAGGAGTGGGAGGAAAATGGACCGAACAATTGGGAGCAGGACTTTGTGCAAAAGTATTAGGGATTACAAAGCCCTTAAATGCGAAATGTACTGATTACAAAGAAACCATCAATCAAATGAAGGATAGCTGTGTATGTGCGGACAAAAAAACTACTAAAAAAATTGATGATGTGGGAAAAACAGATGCAACTGCATCACAGTTATGTTGCCAAGCATGTACGGGAAGTAATTTTGTATATTGGAAAACTAAAAATTATACCTGCAATATACCAAAAGAAATTAAAGTACCCGGCATCACAAAATTTGAAAATCCTTTAAAAAGTTCAATTAGCTCACCACAAGAATTTTTAGGAAATATCATTAAAACAGTTTTAGGCATGGTGGGAACCATCGCGTTTGCATTGGTAGTGTATGGCGGATTTATGTGGATGGTAAGTGCGGGTAACGCAGAAAAAGTAAAAATGGGCCAACAAACTATTTTCTGGGCAGCAATTGGACTCGTTGCAATTGCATCAAGTTATGCAATCGTGAGTTTCATTATTGAAAAACTCGGGTAATTCACAACCATCACTAAACATAATGTGCTATACTAGGAGTACTGATATGCAAAAGAAAATATTACAAACAATTGGAACAGCGGTAATTGCACTTGCTTGTCTTGCACCTTCTTTTGCGCTCGCAGTGGACTCACCACTTCCTGATCAAATTGATGCACTCGGAAATAATTTTGGTCAAGGTGGTGCAGCAGGAATTAATAATGCACAAAATGGTTTGCAAGATGTCACCATCACCAATCCTATTGGGGGAACACCTGAAAATCCAGCAGGAGTAACAAGTATTCGCTCCTTCGTCGCCTTAATTATTCGGGCGATGTTAGGATTAGTTGGTTCTTTTGCATTACTCATGTTTGTGTATGGTGGATTTTTGTGGCTCACCTCGCGTGGCAA
Organism: uncultured Gammaproteobacteria bacterium; assembly: GCA_964622665.1. Taxonomy (GTDB): domain Bacteria; phylum Patescibacteriota; class Patescibacteriia; order Magasanikbacterales; genus CAZUUO01. The sequence goes on from CAZUUO010000010.1 coordinate 19,843, forward strand.
TCACGAGATGATTGCAAAAGGAAGTCACACGATGACGTGGGCCGCGGCAGGACTAGTCCTTATTTTTTCAAGTTACGCAATTGTTGAGTATGTATTTAAGGTGTTAGGTGCTAAATAGCCGAAAAGCAGGAGAGTAGTTATCGCGACTATTTTCCTGCCTTCTTAAGCAATAGCTTGAGGGGGGTGTTGAAAACGTTCTCAAAGGTCGACGAAAAGAAGAGTTCTTTTTGTGTGGGAAACTCCCGTGCATTATTGCACGTCCTGTACAGGCATATAAAAAGCACACGTCTTTTTTCAACAGTGTTGCCGTTTCGAAAGTATTTCGAAACACAATTCAAATAAAATTTATGAACAAAATTACAAAAACAATTCTTGCATCAGCAGCTTCAGCAGCAGTAGTTGCGGCGGTAGTATTACCAGCAGCAGCTGGCGCACAAGCAGTAGGTGCTAAAGATCTTTTTCAAGGTCAAGCAAGTACTGATGTTGCAAACAGTCTCGGCGTATCATCAAGTAATTTAACAGTAACCGTAGCACGTATCATTAGATCTTTCTTAGGTCTTCTTGGTATCGTGGCTGTGGTGATTGTGGTTATTGGTGGCTTTGAATGGATGACAGCTGGTGGTAACGAAGAAAAAGTTGGCCAAGCAAAAAAACGTATCTTGCAAGGTACTATTGGTCTCGCTTTAATTCTCTCATCATTCGCAATCGCACAATTCATTGTCGGTGCTTTGGTGACTGCAACAACAAACAATGCAGGCAGCGGATCATTCTAAAAGTGGAAAACTTTCATAGCGCATTCTTTGTGAATGCGATATACTATAAGCAGAAGAGAATTTCTTTTCTGCTTATTTGTTTATGC
>CAZUUO010000010.1:20801-22784 GCA_964622665.1 uncultured Gammaproteobacteria bacterium
GAAGCAAAACTTCCCAACATGGATAAGGATTTACCAGGTATTGTGGGAATTATTATTGCATCCATCTTAGGATTGGTGGCAACAATTTTCTTTGCCTTGATGGTATACGGGGGATTCTTGTGGATGACTGCGGCAGGGAACGGAGAACAAGTAGGTCAAGCTAAGAAGTTGATCATGAATGCGGTGTTAGGAGTTATCGTTATTTCAGCAGCATACGCAATAACCAATTTTGTACTCAAGGCTATCGTCTAATTTCTATGTTTAAAAAAATATTGTTTTCTCTCATGACACTTGCATTAGTATTTTCTCCCGTAGCAACCTTAGCAGTAGATCCTTTTGGACAAAAAGATTTGACGAAAACGGCAACTGAAGCATATGGCTCAACACCTGCAAGCGACATTGAAGTGATTGCTGGTGGAATTATTCGAGGATTTCTTGGATTGCTTGGTATCGTCTTTGTGGTACTGATTGTGTACGCAGGTTTTACCTGGATGACAGCACAAGGAAACGAAGAAAAAGTAAACACCGCCAAAAAATTGATTGTGCAAGCTACTATTGGGTTAATTGTAATTCTTGCAGCGTATGCAATTACTGAATTTATTATCAGTAACGTGCAAAGCGCCGTGGTATAATCCTATGAAAAAAATAGTAATTTCAATTTTTGTAGGAGCAATGTTATTTTTCAGTGTTCCTCCAAGTGCAGCAAAAGCGGGAGCCTGTGAAGATACGTTAGGTGCTTGCCAACAAGCTTGTAATAATGATGCTTGTATGGCTGTCTGCATGAAAACCTACACGGTATGTACAACAGGTGTCGATTCAGTTGTTGGTGCCTCAGATTCAGCAAGTGGGAATGGTTCAACGGGTGCCTCAGGTGCTGCAGCAGGAATTCCAAAATCGGGAAAATTAAATTTAGTTCCTAAAAAATTAGGCGAAGAAGCGGGATTTAATACGGGCGGCGAATCATTAACAATCACGGTTGCAAACATTATTAAATCATTCATGGGATTGCTCGGAATTGTGGTCGTGGGAATTGTGGTGTACGCCGGGTTCTTATGGATGACTGCAAGTGGTAACGAAGAAAAGGTGGGAATGGCAAAACGTATGATTACGCAAGCGACTATCGGTTTAATTCTTATTCTTCTAGCATATTCAATAGCAGACTTTATCATCACTGCTGCCGTTGAAGGAACAACAGGAGTAAAAGTAGACAATTTTAATTAGTAATAAAACGAGCGTGCGCGCTCGTTTTTTATTTTTTAAAAAAGAAATCCCCAGTCACCGTAGTGAGTGGGGATTTTAAACCGATGCGTTCAGCTATGCTGAGCACACCAGCAAACAATGTTGTTTAATAGAGGTAATTTTTGAACGCGTACACGTATGCGCGCGAGCGAGGGTAGGCAATCGTGACATAGTCACTGGAAGCTCCCATCGTTTGCGGCGTTCCCGAGTACGGGTCCACACGAAACAAAACCGAATCAATGTGGTGACTACCACCAGGTGTACGCATCGCAAAGTAGCAACGCATTCCTGGAGGAAGTAGAGATGGGGTGAGCGTCACTCCGTAGGGGAGCGCACGCGTATTCGGTTGTGGGATTGCTCCAACTACCGTAACAAACTCACCATTCACTCGAAAGCCAACATGATTCTGTGTCTCGTTGCGAAACTCAACGATGTCACCCGATTGAATGGGCGGAGGCGCATGCAGGTAGCAGGGCACCGTCGACTCAGGAGGGGCAACGCGTCGCTGTGCAACGGGAGGCGGAGGCGGAGCGTCAGGCTCAACTTCCACAACCTTGAATGCAGGTTTCACTACTTTGACTACAACCGGCTTTACCTTCGGAAGTGTCCGACCACGAGCTTTACGTTCGATCGTCTTGACTTCCACGGGTTTTACTACGACCACATCAGCCTTCGGTTTCTTGTGGTACGCAGCTTCAAATGCCTGGTCAAACTCAGACTGAGCATTCGCAATAGCGATATCAG
>CAZUUO010000011.1:0-22542 GCA_964622665.1 uncultured Gammaproteobacteria bacterium
ATTTTTCAGGAATTGGTGCATCAAATTCAAGACCTTCTCTATTGATTAATATTTGGCGAGCCACTCTTCTTTTTCGTAACAAATCAACCCAGCGTTTCTTTAATTCGCGTTCAATAAATTCAAGTTTTTCTTGTTCCATGTCCACTTCTTGGGTTCGTTCTGTTTCTTGAGTCACTTCCACAGTTGGTGACGCTTCTTCAATAACTTCTTCAGCAATTGGAAGATCGTCTTCATCGAATTCAGGAACTTTCAATGTTTTTTCTGTAATATATTGTGGGACCTCTACTGTTTTTGCTTCACTATCAACTTTTGATTTTCGATTATTTTTTAATGCTTCTGTGTAATGCTTTCTTTTTTGGTTACTTTCTTCACTCAAAAAACGGTTTCGCGAAACCATTGCATTTCTCAGTAACTCGTAAAATTCATCTTCCTCCTTATCAGTCTTTAGTTTCTTTGCGCCGAATTGTAGTACTGATTCGTAATTTTCTATTTCAAAATTTTCTGGATTTATTTCTATTTTGATCGCATGTGCTGCACAGAATTTCTTTAACTCCGACGATGCCCGCACCATCTCCTTGCGCTTTTGTTCAAGCACTGATTCACTTTTTTGTTCCACTTCTTTTGGTACAACAATTTCTTCCTCTGTTTTAGGTTCTTTGTGTTTCTGTGTTTCTGCTTTTTTCCCTTGTAGGGGAACACCGTAATCTTCGTAACTGAGCGAATCATCCTCTTTTTTTACTACAACTGACTCTGGTTTTACTTTTTTACTTTGTTCATTTCTCTCTGCATTTTTTTGCGCACTTATTTTCCTAGCATTTTCAAGCGCATTGTTTGCAAATGCGGTATTTTCAGGTTTTGGAGCTACTTTTTCCTTTTTTACTTCTACCGGTATTCCTTTAGATTTATTTTTTTCAGCTAACTTTCTTTCTTTTTCATCAAAAGACGACTTGCTCATCGGTCTACCTATTTTCTCTTCAAGAATTCTAACGTCTTCCTTTTCTTTTTCCTCATCAATAGTAATTTCTGGCATGTTTTTTAATACATCCAAACTCTTTGGTTTCTTTTCTACCACTTCGCTTACTTTTGAGAGAGATTTGGCAGATAATACGCTGGGATCCTTGAAACCGGCAAGATATGCATCCCGTTTTTCTTGAGCCTCTTTTCTTTCTGCTTCTTGCAACCCTAACGCGCGCGCTCTGATTTTGACTGCATTCATTTTGGCCAATTCCATCAATTCTTCTTTTGATTTAACACCTCGAGCTTTGTAGCGTTCTGCATCAGTAATTTTTTTTTCATCGTTAAGGGCGCCCAATGTTCGACTTGCAAGATCATCGTGAGGAACTAGGGGTGAAATTTTTTCGCGCATATAAAAAGAGGATTGTATGCGTATAGTATATCACAACCACTATTTCTGTTGTATCTTGGTGCGTGGATAAAACTTTTTGCCAATGTATCATTGACTTTTTTAATATTTTCAGGTATGCTTTCAATACTTTTTTCCAAAAGGAAAAAAGCTATGCTCAAATTTCCTTTCGCATGCTTGCAACATGAACTCGCAAAAGGAACTGAAGTTGTTTACGAGATCAATAAAGATTTTACTCGCTCAGTAGTTGATCTTTTTGAACAATGCGGACATGAGTACTACGATCCAGGATATTTGTGCTACTCGCTCGTCAGGGCATTTGGTCCTCGGTATGTTTTCAATATTGCCATTGCCATCTCTGATCTTAAACGGCAAGGGTATCTCTCCAATTCCACCCTTTCATTTGCTGAAATGAACCAACGACGTGAACTCATTGGTGTTCCCCCTACATTCATTAAAGTACACCTTTTTTCCAAAAAACGTTCCCACTAACAAGACACCTACGGGTGTTTTTTATGTTACCTCGTGTATGACAACGGATTAAAACGTTTGTTGTTAATACGTACTTCGTAGTGTAAGTGCGTTCCCGTTGAGCGTCCAGTTGTTCCCACCATAGCAATCACTTGTCCACGGGTCACTTGTTCTCCTGCTTCGACAAATCGTTTACTCGTGTGTGCATAGAGTGTTTGCAAACCACCACCATGATCAATAACTACATAATATCCGTACCCATTTGGATTCCATTCTGATTTTACCACCACACCATCTTCTGATGCATAAATAGGGGAATCATAATCCCCATCAATATCAACACCCGTGTGTTTACCGCCATAGTATTGGGTAATCACCCGTCCTGAGGTTGGCCACAATAATCGTGTACCAGCGTCATTTGGACGAGCAACTGATACCGGAGGTGACACCACCGTGCCTCCACTACTTGGTTTTGTGCCATTGATTGGTTTTTGTGCAATAGCTGTTGCGAGTGGTTTTGCGTCGGGGATAAACAAAATTTCTCCCACAAATACTTGTGAGTTATCAATACTGTTTGCTTCGGCAATTTTTGCTCCATCAATTCCGAATTTCTTTGCAATCCCTGCAACTGTGTCGCCCTTCGTCACTTTGTATGTTACGCCGTCAAATGGCAAAATACGCACCACATCCCCAATTGATAAGGCAGTCCGTGCAGTAAATCCATTTTCCCACAAAATAGTATTGAGTGAGACATTATATTGTTTCGCAATAGAACCGAGCGTATCCCCTTTTTCCACCACATGACTGATGATTTTTTTGCGATCACCTTTTGAGGCTGATGAAATATCGGTTGAATTAACCCCGATGGTTCCAAATGGTGCGATAATTAAACGGCCACCCGCTAATGGTGTGTAACCGCCCAATCCTTCACCTTCTTGTACGATGTCACCAAATTCAGCTTCATTATATGGGTTGTAGGATGCAACGCGCGCCAATGGAGAATTTTGTGCAACAGGTTCTCCCGCAAATACTTGTGTCTCGCCAAAAAATAACCCGATAAATCCGACCACCATGACGATTTGCAAATATGCGATTCCCTTTCCCCGAACCATTCCTTTAAACGCACCATAGCGTTCTTTCATGCGGCTCCGTCTTTTGGAAAATCTGACAAAACTTGAAAATATAGGAAAAACAATCCGTCTACCCAATAGTCTAAACACCGGAGAAACGATAATACCCATCCATTTTCCCAACCACAAAAAACTACGCTTCACATAAATGAGCGACCGCAACATTGACAGTACTAGTGAATACCCCCAAGATTTCATAGACGTATTGTACCAAACCACCCCATTTCCCACAACGGATTTCTCACTATTTATAGAGTTTTTACTTATAAAACGAGGGTTTTTATCATCACCTTTTCCTTGACTTTACCCCTACTTCTTTCTATACTTTGTACATTCATAACTTAGTTACTCGTATGACCATCACAACACAAAAAGGTGAGAAATCAACAATTACCCTCACCATTACCGTTGCAACTAACGAACAAGCTCCTTTTATTCAAAAAGCAGCTGAAACTGTTGGTAAACATTTGAATGTTTCTGGATTCCGCAGTGGTCACATTCCTTTTGATATCGTAAAAAAAGAAGTTGGTGACATACGTTTGCTTGAAGTCGCCTCAGAAGAAATGGTGAAACGTGGTTTAATTCAAGCTGTTACTGAAAACAAACTTGAAACCGTTGGCAACCCACAAATTACCATCAAAACCATGGTACCGGGTAATGATTTTGTTGCTGAAGTGGTTTGGGCATTGATGCCAAGCGTTACTTTACCAAAACTTACTGATATTTCAGTCACTAAAAAAGAAGTAACGGCATTACCTTCTGATCTTGAAGGTTCATTACAAGAATTGCGCAAAATGCGTGCTAGCGAAGCAGCAACAACTGAAGGCGCAACCCGTACTTCACGCGTTGTCATCGACATGGTTATTTCATTGGAAAAAGTTCCTGTTGAAGGGGGAACTGCAAAAAACCACTCAATCGTACTTGATGAAACAACCTATGTTCCTGGTTTAACTGATGCATTGATCGGTGTTAAAAAAGGAGAACACAAAGAATTTACTTTGAAATTCCCTGAAAACTACTTCCAAAAATTACTTGCCGGCAAAGATGCGGAATTTGCAGTTGATGTGCATGAAGTATATGAACGCGCTCTTCCTGAAATCAATGATGAATTTGCAAAAGCACTTCATTTTGAAACACTTGCTGAGCTCAAAGAAATTCTCACCAAAAATATCACTCTTGAAAAACAACAAGAAGAAGAGCAACGATTCCGTGCTGAATTACTTGAAACCATCGTTGAGAAAACAACGTTTGGCGATGTTCCTGAAATTTTAATCAACGCAGAAAAAGAACGACTCTTCTCAGAACTTCGTGCGCAAATCGAAAATCAAGGCATGAGTTTTGAACAATATTTAGCTGACGTAAAACAAACTCCTGAACAAATTGCCGAAGGAATGACTGATAGCGCAAAAAAGCGTGTCACCATTTCACTCATGTTACGAGAAGTTGCAAAGGCGCAAAACATTACGCTTACCAAAGAGGAAATGGATGCTGAAATTGAAGCCGTACGTAATGCGTACCACGACAATCCAAACATCGAAGAACGTTTGCATGATGAAAATATCGTCGCGTACATTCGCATGAACGCAACTCACCGCAAAGTGACTGATGAGTTGGTGAAACAATGTGTAAAGTAGTTTAGATAATAAAAACCACCGAGCAATTGGTGGTTTTTTGTTTTTATATCTCTTCTATAACAACGAATACAGCGCCGCTTCAATCGCCGCGTGTGGTGGTGTGCCAAATTTTATCGCCGTATCAACTTTCAACAATCGTTTATATTGTTCTTGTAACTGCATACTCGAGATGTTTTTTACTGCACGCATAGTTTTCTCGGTAACAAATGGATGCATTTTTAATATCTTTGCAATATCTCCTGCTTTTGCCCCATCATTACGCTCCACAGCGCTTTTTACATTACACAAACTACGCCATTTCCATAGTAAGGTTCCCAACACTTCAAGGGGATGTTTCTCTGCTTTCCATTGATCTTGCATTAAGTGTACCGCGTTTCCTACATCGCGTGCACTCACCGCATCAACAAAATGAAACGCATTATCGTCAAATGAACTCGTGACAAATAATCCCACATCATCAAGTGCAACCTCATTTCTACTACATGCTTTGGTGTATAACGACAATTGTGCAACCACATTCGTGAGTGCACCACTTTCAAGTCCCACTCCTTCAATAATCGCATCACACACCGCACCACTCATTACCACTTCATGTGCCCGCGCCTCTTCTATACAAAATCCCGCAGCAGTCTCGTGGGTTAATGCAGCAAACTCTTGCGCATATTGTTGTTTTTTTAATGTTTCAAACAATATCCCTTCATGCTCAGTGCCATCAAAACACAACAACACTGTATCTTCGCGTGTTCCATTTTTCTCAATCCACTCTGCTAATTTTTCTTGTAATACATCGTCACCTTGGGAAACCGGATTATCAAGAACAATCATTTTCTTTTCCGCCAAAAATGGAGCCGTTTGGATATTTTCAAATATCACCGCTTGATCAGTGCTTTTTACATCAAAAATAAGCGTGTTATACCCTTCAGGATCACGTTTTTGTTTGAACGCTTCAATCGTTCGTTTGCGATGATTGCGTGCACGATATTCGTCGGCTCCGTAGAAAAAAAGCACCATATAGCCTCACTATATCGTGCTTATTCATTACCGTCACCGTGTATAACCTGGGGACAGTTTATCCTACAATTTTTCTGTCTCACTCCAATTATCTCCCACTTTTGCTTCCACGATAATGGGAACTTTTAGTTTTGCCGCATTTTCCATCAATGGTTTCAACAATTTTACCGCTTCATCAACTTTATTCTCATCTACTTCAAACACCAACTCATCATGAATTTGCAACAGCATTACGATATCCTGACGATTTGCAATTACCTGATGTACTTCAATCATCGCCTTTTTAATAATATCAGCTTGCGTTCCTTGAATAGGCATGTTAATTGCCATGCGTTCAGCTGCTGCGCGAACTTGCGCGGAAGTTGAATGTAAATCAGGAAGTTTGCGACGACGGCCGTATAATGTCGAGGCGTATCCATTTTTGCGTGCAATTAATGTCGTCTCTTCGATAAACTGTGCAAGCTTTTTAAATGTCGCGAAATATTTTTCAATAAATTCACTCGCTGCAAATCGTGTTAACCCTGTTCTTTGAGACAAACCAAACGCGCCCATACCATACAACACGCCAAAGTTAACTTCTTTTGCGCTGCGACGAATCTCGGGTGTTACGTCACTTTCCTTAATTCCATGAATCACCGCAGCAGTACTTGTATGAATATCTTTTCCTTCTTTAAAAAGTTTAATCAACACATCATCTTCTGAAACATGTGCAGCAATGCGCAACTCAAACTGTGAGTAATCGATTGATAATAATTTTTTCCCTTTGCTTGCCATAATACATGACCGCACTTCTTTACCCAATTCCGTGCGCACGGGAATATTTTGTAAGTTTGGATTGTTTGAGGCAAGACGACCGGTTGCTGCGGTTGTTTGTGAAAAGGTTGTGTGTAATTTGTGGTTTACATCAATCAATCGTGGTAAGGCATCAATATAGGTTGATTGTAATTTGGTTAATTCACGATACTCAAAAATATAATCGATGATTTCATGCTGACCTTGTAATTTCTCCAGTTCAGAAGCTGCTGTTGAAATTCCCGTTTTCCCTCGTTTAATTCCCATGGTTGGGAGATTGAGTTCATCAAACAACACCACCGATAATTGTTGTGGTGATGAAATATTAAACTCGTGATCTGCTAATTTGAAAATTTTCTTGGAGAGTTTTTCAATTTCTTTTGTTGCCTCCCCTGAAAGACGCGCTAGTTTTTTTATATCAAGGGTAATCCCCGCTTTTTCCATGAGATACAGCACCGGTAACAATGGTGCATCATAGGTTTCAAACACCTCCCATTGTTTTTCTTCCATTACCTGTTTTTTAATTTCTGGATATGCGGCGTACAAATGTTTTGCTTTGATGGGTAATGGCGTGACATTTTCAACCACTTCACCGGTGTAGGTATAGATAATATCCTCGAGTGTAATTTCACGGCCTGCTTGCAATAGATAGGCCAACAACATGACATCGATACCTGCAAAGCCAGCAACCGATTCTAAACCAATCACATGCATCACCTTCTTTGCATCAAACATCACCACTTTCTTTTTCAATAATTCTTTTACTATTTCTCGGGTCTCATCATTCACATCAAACATCACGACGTCATCTTTGGTTGCTAGTACTGCGGTTGCGATGGTGGTGGTAAATAATTCGCCTTGGGTTACTTCTTGTAACAATAACACATCGCCTTCTTGGATAGTTTTTACCAATTTTTGTAATGCGGCAACCGAAGCCTTCTCAGTTTTTTCTTCTACTACATGCACAATATCCTGTTGTTCTTTTTTTGCGTTGGGTAAACGTTTCAATAACGACGTAAATTCATAGTTGCGAAAAATTGGTGCAACTTTTTCAGGTATAATTTCCACCTTACATTTTTCAGCATCAAAATTAATCGGCACATCACGCACAATCGTGACTAATTTCTTTGAAAGTATTGCGTCTTGAGTTCCATCCTCTAACTTTTGTTTCACTCCTTTACTCACGCCATCAAGCGTTCCTGTCATCAATTCTTTATACAAATTTTCAACACTTCCGTAGCGCGCAATCAAATCAAGTGCAGTTTTTTCTCCAATTCCTTTTACTCCTTTGATATTATCACTCGTATCACCTTTTAACGCTTTGAAATCAATGAGTTGTGATGGTGTTAACCCATATTTTTCTTTCACTGCTTTTTCATCAAACAATGAAACGTCGGTAATTCCTTTGCGCAAAATCATAACCTCGGTTGTTGGTGCAACGAGTTGTAGTTCATCGGTGTCCCCGGTGACAACGATAGTTTTCCAATCTTTTTCACGCGCCATTATGTTGGTAATGGTGCCGATTACATCATCAGCCTCAAATCCTTCTTTTTCATAATACGGAATATCTGCCGCATCTAAAATTTCACGAATGTAATCAAATTGATCGTACAGATCTTGTCCTTTTTCAACACGGGTCGCTTTATATTCGGTGTACAATTCATCACGAAAGGTTCCTCCTTTTACATCAAAGGTGACACACAGCGCGTCAGGTTTATATTCGTTCAATAATTTTAATAACAGGCTGGTGAATCCATAGGCAGCGTGCACAATTTTCCCCTCTTTGGTTGTCATGGGTGGTAACGCGTGATAGGCGCGGTGCACAATCGCATTACCATCAATTACAATGAGTTTTTTCATATATGAGTATCCTACCATACCGTCCTTTTTTGGGAAATAAAAAACGCGGATATCGCGTCATTTTTAACAAGGCGTGGGCGGGAATTGAACCCGCGCATAAGAGTTTTGCAGACTCTGGCCTTACCACTTGGCTACCACGCCCCACTCATGTGCAGGTAGAATATCAATGTTCTTCCTAAAACACAACACCACCCAAGTATAGGTGGTGTTGATTATTTTTAGTACTATCTTGAAACCGCCAATGAGCTTGCCGGAGGCAAAATTTCAACTAATACATCTTTTTTACCAAATTTTAACGCTTCTTTTCTATCAGGCATCCACACATCAATGCGGTAAAAATACCGTGTGTTCATGCGATCTGCCACTATGAATTCTTTATCACCGTAGAGTTCAGGAAATCGAACGCGGGTGCCAAATGGCAAAAAGTTTGTTGCCACGACCCCGTCGCGAACCACCGTTCCGTTGGCGGTAATATACGGAGAATCATCGGTTTGGTCGGGAGTACTTGAATATGCCGTTACTGTAATAGTGCGACGTTTTACCTTATTTGAACTAACCGGCAATGTTTTGCTGTCAGTTCCTGTAATTTCTGTTTTTACGTTTTCTACTACTTTTTGTGCCTCAGATTGCACCGGCGTTACTAAACTTGCCGATGTTAACAAAGCACTTGCTGCAACTGACAATAATGAATCAATCATATGTTCTCTGTGAGTTTACCATGACCGTAAGTCTGTAAATTCATGGTGAGACTCCCCCTGACGTCCCAATAACAATGATTGCTCCCCTGAAATTACCTTTTGCAGTATTTTTAGGCACTGCTGTTTCAGGTTAACAATACACACACTATAGCACAAAAGTGCCAAAAAGTCAATGATTTTTCGTGTTTTTTGGCTAAAATAAGACAGGCTTTGTTGGGCCTGTCTTTCTATGATTTTTACTATTTTTTAGATCACTAGTTACCCGTTTTCCCCTCCCCGTTGGGATTGTACCCAGCTTGTAATTCCTCTCGATCATCATAACCATCATCATCTGAATCCGCTTTGTTGGGATCAGTACCAAAAAATCTTAACTCGTCAGCATCATACAAGTGGTCCCCATCGGTATCTTGTGCTGCATTAATTGCTTCATCTAAATAATTAAAGAATTCTTCAGGTGTTTTAGAAATTTCTGGTGCTTTAATTTCTTCAGACACATTTCTTTCAATGGTAGCTGTGTTAAAAATTTCAATTTTTCCATTACCCTGGAGTACCCGTTTTGCACCAACTATTTTTCTTGCCTTATTAAAAATTGGTCCTATATCATAAAAACTTCCTGAAACTTTCCCCTTCAATTCCACAGCAGTTATTGCATTTGTTTCGGTATTGATCGTTGTGTATATACGTGATGATGCAACGAAGGTGTTTACATAACGAACTGCCTCGTTCATTTCTGCTTTCACAACAGCGTTTTGTGTTGTTATTGTTTTTTTGTACTCAGCAATCGCCGCATTCACATATGCTTGTGAGATTTTTGATTCGATGAGTGCGTAGGTGCTGCCATCTTCGCCAGTAAATGTTTTAACAAGACGAAGTGGTTGCAAAAGTGGTAACTTCTTTAACTTCTCATTTTTACTCAATTTTAACAATTTTTCTTGGTCTACACTGGTAGCACTTATCTGCATAAACGGATTATTTTCTAGTGGGGGCATTTCCTCAATACGTATCCATTCACCAATCAAGGATGAGCATGGTCCTGCAAATGGGGAAATCCATTTACACACAGTAGGTGACATGTCAGCTACCTGCAAATAACTTACTCCATCTTTCGAAATTGCGCGTAATCGTATGATATCGGAGAAGTTGCCGTCTGTAGTATTCTTTTCTTTCCCAATATATTTTGTTGTATTGAATGACGCGTTATTGAATACTAATTCAGTGCTATTTGCATATGTTGTTTCGTCAATTCTTTGGCGAATAACTTCTGAATGTATCGCAAATGACCATGTTGTCTTGTCACCAAATAACTGTTTTGCTTTTTTGGCAGCCACTCCTTCAAAATTAACTCGGGTATCAGAAACAGCCCGCACAATTTCCCCAATTGATATCTCATTTGCCTTTGTTGCTGTTGCAAAAGATGTTTTCCAGTTATACGCCGCCTGTGAAATAAGCGGAAGAAATAACAATGAAACCGTAAAACCAATGATAGGATACTTAAATTTATGGTGCATAGTATCTTCATACTACCACAGTTGCGATATTCACAAAAGCTTGATTTTCGCCTAGAATAGAAGTATATCCTATGCCACACCCACACCATTCAACTACCCCACACCACCAGAGAGAGATAAAACGCAAGCTTACCCCTCGTTTATTTTTTCGTTACGTTCTCCTTGTAGGACTCAGCGCGTTTGCACTTGGTTCTATAACATTAGCTATTATTAGTGCCACACTTCCTGATATTGAGCAATTATCACAACGTGATGTCAAACAAAGCACTAAAATTTATGACCGAACCGGAAAAGTTTTGTTGTATGAAATTTTTGATGGGCAAAAACGCACGGTAATTGATATTAAGGATTTGCCGGCGTATGTTCCTCAGGCAACAGTTGCTATCGAAGACAAAAATTTTTATAACCATGGTGGTATTGCTTGGAAAAGTTTGGCGCGCGCTATATTCTCAAATGTTTTTAACACTTCTTCAGGACAGGGAGGTGCATCAACACTCACTCAACAATTAGTTAAAAATGCGATCGTTGGTGACGAGCATAGTTTGTTTCGTAAAGTAAAAGAAGCACTCTTGGCACTTAAAATTGAAAGAAAATATACCAAAGAAGAAATTCTTAATTTGTATTTAAATGAAATTCCGTACGGTTCAACTAATTATGGTGTTGAATCTGCGGCGCGTAATTACTTTGGAAAAAGTGCCCATGAGGTCACGATTTCTGAAGCTGCAACCCTGGCCGCACTTCCCCAAGCTCCATCTCGCTATTTAAATAATATTCCTCGTTTAACTGAACGTCGCAATTACATTCTTGATGTGATGGTTGCCCAAAATTATCTCACCAAAGATCAAGCAGAACTTGCAAAAAAAGATGTTGTTGAAATTAAGCAACAAGCTGCGGGTACCATTGCGCCACATTTTGTCATGATGATTAAAGACCAGCTTACTGATGTGTTTGGTGTTAAAACGGTTGATCAAGGTGGGTTAACCGTTATCACAACCCTCGACGTTGAAAAACAAAAGATTGCCCAAGAAGAAATTGTAAAAGGTGTTGAGGTAAATAGAAAAAATTATAACGCACAAAATGCTGCTCTTGTTTCCCTTGATCCAAAGACGGGTGATATTTTAGCGATGGTGGGTTCACGAAATTTTTTCGATAAAGAATACGATGGACAAGTTAATGTAGCATTGCGTCCTCGACAACCAGGTTCTTCATTTAAACCATTGGTTTATTTGATGGGATTTGCAAAGGGTTATCGACCTGAAACAATTTTGTATGATGTGAAAACTGAATTCAGCACTGACTCAAAACCCTACTCGCCGAATAATTATGATGGAGGTGAACGCGGACCCATTTCATTGCGTAGTGCATTGCAGGGCTCACTAAATATCCCAGCAGTTAAAATGTTGTATCTTGTTGGTGTTGATAATGTTTTAAAAACTGCTCAATCACTTGGTTATACTACTCTTAACGATCGATCACGGTTTGGATTATCTTTAGTGCTTGGTGGAGGTGAAGTTACCTTACTTGAACACACAAATACGTTTGCAACTTTTGCACGTGAGGGAAAATATTTACCTACTCAATCTATTCTTGAAGTAAAAGATGCGCAACAAAAAATTCTCTATCAAAAACCGACTCTCGAACCAAAAGATGTTCTTGATAAAGATGCCGTCGCAACACTAAGTAATGTTTTGTCTGATAATGACGCACGTAGTTATGTCTTTGGAGCTAATTCAAACTTACAATTAGGTTCACGACCGGTCGCTGCCAAAACTGGTACTACGAATGATTACCGTGATGGATGGTTGATGGGTTACACCCCTTCATTGGTTACTGGTGTGTGGGCAGGAAACAATGATAACTCTCCCATGAAAGCTGCTGGCGGTTCACTTGCAGCAGGAGGAATTTGGAAAGGATACATGACCCGTGCACTTGCCAATACTCCCATTGAACAATTCCCCCCACTTCCTGAACCAAAAATTCAAAAACCTATTTTATTAGGACAGGATCCTAGTATTACTGAGGTTGAAATTGATTCAGTTTCGGGTAAGTTGGCTACCGAATTTACACCACCTGAAACTCGAGTTAAGAAAAAGTTTTTTTCGGGACATTCTATTTTGCACTACATAAACAAAGATGATGTTGGTGGTGAACCACCCAAAAACCCCGCAAGCGATCCGCAATATTTATTGTGGGAAGCAGGTATTCAAAAGTGGGCTGAAAAAAATCATATGGTAATAGAGCCCGTTCCTACTACCTACGACGATGTACATGTTGGCGGCAGCACACCAAGTATTTCTTTCCTTTCACCAACACCTAATTCTGCAGTTTCTGGATCAGTCTCTGTTTCTGTACAAGCAGATGCGTCTCGTGGAATTACCCGTGTTGTGTATAGTGTTGATGGCATTGTTCTTGCAAGTAGTTCTGCGTTACCTGATTTCCGTGCCGATTTGTCACTTTCAAACTTTGATGATGGCGCACTGCAAATCAAAGCGACAGCATACGATGATGTACAAAACTCTTCTTCACAAACCATTACCGTATTTTTAAGTGGTACCAATGCAACACCGAGTGTCACATGGGTTTCCCCCCAACAGGGATTGTCGGTAACTGCTATCGATTACCCTTTCAATGCAGCACTGCGCATCAACCACAGTACGAGTGTTTCGAAAGTTACCGTTGTTGAACAACGGAATACCGATGCACCCCAAACGATTGCCGAAAGCATGAATCCTGGAAAAAGTCTTGAGTTTGTTATCCCGAAAAAACCTCGAACACCGGGAACCTACCGAATTCGTGCCATCCTCCAATTAAAAAACGGCGAAGTAATGACAAGTGAACCACTCACCATGGTGCACTCGTAGTTGAAACATTTCCTTGGAAAACAAAAAACCCTCGAAATCAACGAGGGTTTTTTGTTTATTGTTTAATCGGCATGATCATGTAGAGATAATCGCGATCCATTTGAGGAACTAGGAGAACAGGGTTTTCACTTTGTGCAACTTTCAATACCATGCGCTCATTTTCAATTGCTGATAACCCATCAAGAATGTAACGGTGATTCAAGTATACTTGTGTATCAATTCCTTCACCTTCCACATCGAGAGCACCGGTATGATCACCGGTCTGTGAACTGTTTGCGATAATGTGAATTCGTTTTTCACTGGGCTTACAAGAAATTTGTACCGCTCCAACTCCTTTTGCGGTAAACAAGCTTGCTGCTTTTACTTGGCGAATCAACTCATCCTTCATGACCGATAATTGGGTTGGATGAACTGTGGGGATAATGTGTTCATACTGTGGATATTGTCCGTCAATTAAACGTGATGTGATTTCAGTTCCAGAAATTGCAAAAGAAATTTGGTTTTCTGAAACTTTCACGGTGACTGGTGACGTTTGTTCGCTTACCGAAATGATGCGGGCTACTTCGCTCACTGTGCGCGCCGGAACGATTACACGACTACTTTGCTCTGTTGAACCTTCAAGCAGTGCTATGGTCTTCTCAGCGAGTCTGAAGCTATCGGTAGCAGCCAACACCAACTTACCTTTGGCGCGTTCAGGGGAGAAATTAAAAAGTACTCCCGCAAATTGTGGACGTGCATCGCTTTTTGACGCCGCGAATAACACTTGAGAAATACTTTTAAGAAGTGCTTTAGCTTCAACATTATACTGGACATTAGAAGCAACTGCGGGGATTAATGGGAATTCATTTGCATCCATTCCTTTTAATGTTGTTTTTGAATTACCTAATTGTAATTCAAGTCCACCTTCTTTTAACTCTGCATCCACACGATCCCCCGGAACTGTGGATATATAATCTAAAAATATTTTTGCAGGAATTGTGTAATCACCTTCAATGTCTACCTTTGCGCGGACTTGTGTTGTAATAGTTATCTCTAAATTTGTTGAAACAATTTTTGGTTCACTTGTTTTCATGGAAACCAAAATGTTTTGGAGAATGGGAAGGTTCACTTGTTTTCCTGCTACCGGTGATACACAAGCAAGTGCGTGAAGGAGGTTGTCTTTGGTACATGCGAATTTCATATATTAAATGTTAGGTGTTTTTGTGTGTGTATTTTATACGTAAGTATATATAGTAATAACAATAAGGGAGTGGATAGAGGGGAAAAGTCGATTTGAGGTAATAAAATTAGTATTACTGCGTCCACATAGGTGTTGTGAGGAAGTCGAATAACGTGTGGGGATTATAGTGAAGTCATTTTTATGGTGTGGAACAACTGTTACTACTTCTTCTCTTGTACACTAACGTTCCCCACCGTTATTTACAATGTATTCACTGTGGGTAACGTGGGGATACGTGTGGGTAAGTTGTGATATATTTGTGTGCTATTTTTGTTGGGGGTTTTATTTTTTAGGTAGGTGAAGTTGTGCACGTTTTCACCCACAGGGTGTGTGTAACTTTTTTGATAAATTTTTTATCCACTGAATGAATTTTTAAGTGTTAATATTGACTTTTTGCTAATTTTAGGGTATTTGTTAGATAGGTCCTTGAAAGGAGAAACTCATGGAAACGAAAGAAACTTTTTTTGATCGATTTCGATATTTGTATTCACCTCGTGACTTGATGATTCTTGATTTGGCATATTCCCTTTCTAAGTATGCGCACCGTCATGATGTGCGGAGTAGTGAACGCGATTTATGTGGAAATCCAGTGCGCTATTTTGAACATCCGCGTGCCGTTGCCCTCATTTTATTTGATGAAATGGGGGTCGAAGATCTCACTGTTATGTGTACTGCGTTGCTCCATGATGTTGCTGAAGATACTGACACTCTTTCTTTTGAACAGATTGAACATGTGTTTGGACATACTGTTGCGCAAGCACTCGTATTTCTTACTAAAACGAGTAAGAATAAGCTTGGTTATTATGAGCGATTGCAACAATTTGGTACTCGAGAGGCAATTTTGGTTAAAATTGCTGACCGTATCCATAATTTACGCACATTGGGAAACGATCAAAATTTTATCCAGAAACAGCGAACAGATACTCAACTGCATTTTCCACTGCTTATTGAGAGACTTCATTATATTTCCCAGTTTCCTCCTCAACAAATAACAAAGATGGACACACTTTTCACTGAATTGTTTGTCACATAAAAAAGCCCCCGCATAGCGGAGGTTTTTTATTTTAGCGGGCGTTTGAGAACAATCTATCTTTAATTGCTTGTAAGTCTGCTTTGAGTTTTTCATCATCCACCACCTCGTGTTTGATTTTTTCGTAGGCGTGAATTGCGGTTGTGTGGTCACGTCCTCCCAATTCAGCGCCAATTGCTGGGTAAGAACTTTTTAATTCTTGGCGCAATAAGTACATAATGATTTGTCGAGGAAATGCAACGCGTTTTTCACGAGATTTTCCGACCAAATCATCAATTTGTACATCGTAGTATTCTGATACCACTCGAATTAATTCTCGTGGTGAGATGCTACTTGGTGAGTGACTACTTAAACTTCCGCTGCCAATAATGGTTTTTAATAATTCAACCGTTGGTTCGACGTGTTTCATTTCAATGTAGGCAATCACTTTATTTAGCGCACCTTCCAATTCACGAATGTTATTTTGGATGTGGTTTGCAATGGTGTGCAAAATATCTTTTGGAAGAGTGATGTGTCGTTCGGCGCAGCGTTGTTCCAAAATTGCCACGCGAGTTTCAACATCAGGAAATGAGATATCTACAATCATTCCCCATTCAAAACGAGATTGTAATCGTTGCTCCAATGCAGGAATTGCTTTGGGAGGACGATCTGAAGAAATAACAATTTGTTTATCTTCTTGGTGTAATGCGTTGAAGGTATGGAAAAATTCTTCCTGTGTTCCCTCTTTACCAGTGATAAATTGGATATCATCAACCAGTAACACATCAACATTGCGATATCGATCCTTGAATTCACTTGCTAATCCATTACGAATTGAGTGAATAAAATCGTTGGTGAATGTTTCACAACTAATATACAAGATTTTGGAACCTGGTTTATTGCGCACTACTTCGTGACCAATTGCTTGCATTAAGTGTGTTTTTCCTAGTCCCACCCCACCATAAATAAATAAGGGGTTGTATGCGGTTCCGGGGCGCGCGGCGACTGCTTGTGCTGCTGCGTGTGCGAGTTCATTACTTTTACTAACGATGAAGCTGTTGAATGTGTAGCGAGGATTAAGACCGTGCATGTTTACGGTTTGTGGTTGTGCAAAATATTCTGAAGGAGTATTTGCGAGTGCAAAACTTGCGGCTGCATCTGCTGCTGCTTGTGCGGCTGCTGTTGGATTTTTTTCAATAGTATAGTGAATACGAGTCACGGGTGTTCCCAGTACTGATTCAATAGATTTTACAATGTTGATGTGATATTTTTTTTCAATCCACGATTTGTAAAAACTATTAGGAACAAAAATCGTTGCTTCATTGTTTTCACTCAATGTAAGCGCGGTGTTTTTAAACCATGTTGTGAAGTTGGCTTTAGATAAAGTCAACTCAAGTTCGGCAAGAACCGCTTGCCAGACTGCCTCATTGGTCATCATACGCATGCCTCCTTGTGTTTATGTATTGTTTTAATCCTATACCACTTCACGTTTATTTTCAACGCCCCCTGGAAGCGTATGTTATGTACAAACTGTGTACACAGTGTGGAAAGAGTTGTGGATAGGTTGTGAATATAACCCGCCCCCCTTTATCTGTCAATCGATCGACCCATGACCCCTCTTGCCATTATCTTCATTTTGAGGTATATTACTTCCAGATTTATTCAAGTACCGGTATGAAAAGAACATATCAACCAAAAGTCAGTCGCTACTTCAAAAAGCACGGATTTCGTTCACGCATGAAAACTGTTGATGGACGCGCTGTTTTAAAACGACGCCGTGCTAAGGGTCGCAAACACATTGCGGTAGTTTAATATTTTATTTGTGTTGTCACGAGCTTTTCGCTTAACAACTTCAAAGGATATTGCACGAGTTGCATCTTCAAAACGACGTTTCCAAACGTCGTTTTTTAGCGTGGTAAGCGCTCCTAATACTCTTGGTCATATTCGCGTTGCGTTTGTGGTTAGTAGTAAAATTGGCAAACGTGCGGTTACCCGAAATTTATTAAAGCGCCGTTTGCGCACCTTGTTTAAAAATACGGTTGATTTAGAGAAGTACGCGTATGATGTGGTGGTGTTTGGTCGCAGTGGTGCTATTTCGTATTCATCTCCACGACTCAAGGGAAAACGTACGCCTAAAGCAACGGTGGTTTCATATGCTGCCCTGCAAGAATCTGCTCAAAGTTTACAGAAATTTTTTGTGGCCCTATGAGATTTGTTTTTGTGTGGCTTATCACGCTTTATCAAAAAACATTGTCGTTTGATCATGGACCACTTGCACAGTTTGCTCCAGAAGGAGTTTGTCGATTTCGTCCAACCTGCTCAGAATACGGCAAAGAGGCATTTATAAAGTATGGAGTTATCAAAGGAATGTGGCTTACGGTGCGACGTATTGCTCGTTGTCATCCGTGGTCGCAGGGTGGCCACGACCCACTTATATAAAAAAACAAGCTTTATGCTTGTTTTTTTCTTATCTCTTTTAAGAAAGCGATGTCATCTTTTATGGAATCGTATTCAGTTTCACAGTACCAATTCACGTGTGACAAGTCTTTATTTCCTAACAATGCTGCAAAACCTTCTTCCCCAATGAAGCCTTTTCCTAGGTGCTCATGACGATCTTTGTGCCCACCCAGCTCAATTTTTGAGTCGTTACAGTGTGACATTTTTAATTTTCCAAGACCAATAATTTTATCAAATTGTTGGAAAGTATTTTCAACGGCCTCCATATTTCTTAGATCATAGCCTGAAGCAAACGCATGTTGCGTGTCAAAACATACTGCCAATTTTGGATGATTCACTTCATCAATGATGTGTGCAATTTCTTCAAATGTGTCACCGATAACTTCTCCAGCCCCTGCAGAAATTTCAATTAATAAATGAGTATTTCCTTCGTAATCATGAAGTACCCGCTTTATTCCCTCCACTGCAAATTTTAACCCCTCCTCACGAGTACTTCCCTTTGCACTTCCCGTGTGAAACATGAGATGAGCGGCTTTTATTGTGTTGCTACGCTTTAATTCTTCACTTATAATTCTGATCGAATTTTCGCGGATTCTTTTTTCAGGATTTGCAAAGTTTATATAGTACGGTGCGTGTACCACCCATTCTTTTTGGTTGAATTCTTTGCAATTGTGAAAAAATTTTTCAAGTATTTCATCGGTCAAAATAGGTGCTGCACCACCTTGTGGAGATCGGGTAAAAATTTGGAATCCTTCGCACCCAAATTCATGAGCATTTTCAGGTGCTTTAAATATTCCCCCTGCCATTGATACATGTGCTCCTATTATCATATACGCAAACTATAACAAACAACCTAATAAAAAAACAGACCGCATTATGCGGACTGTTTTGTTTACGCGATGTGCGCAGTTACTTTTGATGTTTTACGACCAGCAGTATTTTTGTGCATTACTCCCACTTTTGCTGCTTTAGCGTAGAGAGATTGTAAGGTAATAGCTTCCTTTTTAACGGTTGCCATATCTTTAGCTGCGAGTGCTTTTTTTAAGAAGCGTTCGTGTGTATTGATAGCAGCTCTCTTTTCGTTATTTTTTGCCGTTTTGCGGACTGTTTGGCGAAGTGCCTTAATTCCGGCTTTGCGGCGATTGTTATTTTTTTTCTTTGTTACAGTTGCCATAGTGAAAAATATGTGAATTTAGATTATCGTAGGTTACGCGTATTGTCAAGTTTTTGCTCAAAATGAGCGTATTCTTGTGACAAGGTATCAATACCATTTTTTGCGTTGGTTATGTGGCGATTAACGACTTCGAGTTGTTTACCAAATCTTCCGAATTCTTGTGTAATACTGTTTAGTGCGGTCCAAACTTTTTCAACATCCTTTGCTATTTTTGCTCGTTCAAGACCCATGAGTAATACCCTGAGCACATGATAGAAAAGGTGGGGCGACACAATCACCACTTTTTTATCCATTGCATAGGGCAAAATCGAGTACTCTCCATGTACAATTTCATAGTATACGGTTTCAGCGGGTACGTAGAGAATTGCAAAATCAGTGGTTCCCTCTTCGGTATGGATGTATTTGGTGGCAATATCATCTATATATTTTTTAACCGCACGTTCAAATTCACCCTTTGTAGCCTTTTGTGAGGCATCCTCTTGCTCGGTGACCACGCGTTGGTAGACTTCCATGGGAAATTTTGAGTCAACGGGTATATTTCCCTTATCACTTAAAATGAGCGCATCAACGGTTGGTCCCGCAGTAAATTTGTGCTGTTTTTTGTAATTTTCTACAGGAAGTAACTTTTCTAAACTATCGTACAGAATTTGCTCACCCAAATTTCCTCTTAATTTAGGTGAATTTAGAAATTCTTGAAATTTTGCAATTTGACCTCCAATTTCTTTTACTCCACCCAACTCTTTACCAACATTCCCCATCATGTTCGCAAGATTGTTGAGGGTATTACTCATTTGACCATGGGTATTTTGCAATTGATCACCCAACATTTTATGGGTTTGATCAAGACGTTGATGCATGCCCTGCAATGTTTGATTAATAAACTGTCCCAGCGGGTTTTGATTAGAAAGATTTTTGAGTTCTTGGATGTCTTTTCTCGTAACTAACACTAAAATAAGGAGAATTACGGAAATAATTCCTAAAAGTAAGATCGTAATTTCAGGCATATTTAGTTTTAATATATAGGGAATTCTATCATGTGTACGGAAAATTAAGTATGGATATAATGTTTCACAAATGTTTCACGTGTTATTTGTCTTGTTAGGTCCAGACTTTATTTTCTCTATTATAATTATTTTTATATTTTATCTCGTATATGGAGTCGATTTACTTGGTTACTATACTTATATTAGTCTACGTAATAATCACTTTTGAGTTGAATAAATTACGCATTGTTTAAAAAACTGAAATCAACTACTATTACTCATGTATTGTTACATGCGAAACAAATGCACTTCACGCTTTGAGTCCCCATAGTTCAACTGGATAGAACAGCGCCGTCCTAAGGCGTTAATGAAGGTTCAAGTCCCTCTGGGGGCTTTTTTGTTTCAAGTTCATTATGGAATGTTTCATGTGAAACTTATTTAGCAAATAATGATAGAAGAGCATACTTTGTATTACTTGAGTGTTTGGAAATAAAATTCATAAATCTATTTGTAAACTTTTTTTATACGAGTGGTAATTGTTTCATGTGAAACATTGTAATTTATTGTCCAGTCTCATCTGGCCATCTTATTTGTGTGATCACTTTTTAAACTATTTTACTCTTATTTTTGTTTGCGTAACATCTTTTGTTCGTGATTTCTTATTTGTTTATGTGGGTGCTTTTTATTGTTTGTTTCATGTGAAACATTGATATATTGTCTAGATACGCAGTATACATAATTACACACAGTTAAAGTTTCTGGGTGTGGTATAATATGATCATATGTTTATTCGATTTTTGCTGATTTTGACTATATTTGTCCCTGTTTGTGCGTTGGGGGCAATGTCATCAACAAATTATTCAATTACTGCAGACACTGTTGATACAGGTGGGTATACTACCTCCACTAATTATGGAATTTTTGGGGCACTTGGAGAGTGGCAGGGGTTTACTTCTTCAACAAATTACTCATTAAATGGGGGTTTCAGTGGTATTTGGGGTGATAATAGTATCACCTTTTCCATGAATTCATCCTCAGTATCATTAGGTACTTTAAGTACAGCAGCGGTTGGTTCAGTAACGAATTACGCTTCAAGTACTACAAATTATGCCGGTGGTTATGCATTGTATGTTTCTGAGATTTCGGGATTAGCATCAGGTTCTAATGTTATTGATGATGTAGTAGACGGCTCTGTTACTGCAGGAAACGAAGAGTATGGCATTCGTACATCAGGTACGAGCGGTCTGTATAATAGTTCTGATACTGCAATTACAACTGATTGGAAGAAAATTGCTGAGAAAACTTCAGCAGTTACAGCTGATTCTGTGGGGGTTATATTCAATGTTGCCATTTCACCATCAACACCTTCTGGAACATATTCACAAACGGTTTCTTTTGCTGCAGTTGCTCAATTTTAGTGTGAATAATTTTTTTTCTTTCTCTAAAATTAGCGAATTATTTTCAAATTGTTATCCACAGATTTATCCACTTTATCCACAGTTCTGTGTATAACTATACAAATTTTATGCATAATTTAGTAAAAAAAGTGCTTGGGGGTAATTTTTTGATAATCTTTTTTTGTACACTTTTATTTTTTCCCTCCATTACAAAAGCATTCACTGTTTTGCCCGCTATTAGTGATGCTCAAGTTGAGAATCGTGAAACAATTCAAAAGTATATTGAGATTACTAATGACTCCGACTCTATTAAACAGTACTCGATTCAAATTGGGGCATTTTCACAGTACACTGATGGAACCCCTACGTTATTACAAGAGAATACGTACCGTCATTGGCTTACGGGTTTGCCTCAGTCATTTGAGTTGGGTCCAAAGGAAAAGAAAAGCTTTATGTATTTTGTTACCCCAAATGCTCCGCGTACCGGTAGTTATTTTTTTTCTTTGTTTGTAAATGAGACAGAAAAGAGCGATACTTTCTCGAATGTCCAGGCGAAAACAACCATTGCTTCGTTGCTTTTTTTGAATGTTGGCCGTGACAATAATCAAAATTTATTAGTTACGTCATTTGCGCCAAAGTCTACTATTGTATGGAGTATTCCACAAAAGTTTGTCTTTGATGTGAAGAATAATGGAAAAATTTTTGCTATACCACAGGGTGAACTCCGTATTGCACCACTGTTATTTAATAAGATTTATGCTGCTTCATTGGTAACTCAAAAAAGGGTGCTGCCTGGTTTTTCACGTGATTACGAGGTTGCGTGGAATCCTCAAGGAATGTGGTGGTCATCCCTTAATCCATTTCGTTTTGGTATTTTTGATGTTGATTTGGTGTTACAAAATACCGAGTATAGTGGAACACTGCGCACTCGTTTCATACTTCTATCTCCATCTGGTATACTGTTACTAGTAGTAA
>CAZUUO010000012.1:0-21335 GCA_964622665.1 uncultured Gammaproteobacteria bacterium
CAAGGAGTTTGTAGTGCAAACACGGTGGGATGTCGTGCATACTTAGCATATCAAGTGCGCGATACCACCAGTGGCGATGTAAAGTGGTATGACATGACGGCGGGGGTAACGGTTGGAGAAACAAGTCAAACAAAATTAGGACAAGATGGTGACGTACAAGATCCAAAAAATACTGATCACGTCAGTGGATACAAGAAATTCTTTAATAAAAATGTCAGCGCGTGTAATGAAAAGGATGATGGCTGTACCAAAGTGGTGCGAGCGGATAACTCTTCGATCCATGTTAAATTAGCGCCAGATTCTTTGGGTTGTTATGATAATAATCTCGCAACCCGCGCAATCGAGTTGCCATACTCCGTTGAAGATGCGCAAAAATTATATGCGCAAAAAGGATGTAATGCGTATGCAAGTGTATGTGCAGAGGAAGAGTTGGGCTGTAAAGCATACAAACCAGCAAATGGTGGTTTTGAAGTGACGGGTATTGTAAAAGCGGCAGATGCCTGTGCAAGTGAATGTGTAGGATATAATGCTTACAAACAAGAAGAAACGGCATTTGAATCAGTAAAATTCCCGGTATACACCATTCCTTCAAAAGGAAAACAATGCAGTTTGTCTGAAGTTGGTTGTGATGAATTCACTAATTTAGATAAAGCAAGTTCAGGTGGTGAAGCACGTGAATACTATTCATTTACCCGTATTTGTAAAAAACCAAGCGAAGTAGTGGCAACCAATTTTTATACCTGGGAAGGAAGTGATACGGTTGGTTATCAAATAAAAGCGTATCAATTGGAAGCAGCCCCTGACAAAACACCAAAATACAACACAACTGACAGTATTTTGCTCGCACAATATACGAGCGAATGTAATAAAGACACCTATAATAATGGTGTTGCATCATTAGATTGCCGAGAAATATACAACGCAGCGGGTGAGGTTTCTTATCGCTATATTTCAAAGACAATTTCAGTATCAAATGATTGTCATCCATTTCGAAAATCAGAAAGCACCCAAAATGATTGTGAACTACATGGGGGAACATGGAACAAGCAAAGCGGATTTTGTTTAATTCAAGCAATTCCTAGTGAATCAAAGAGTTGTTCAGTAGAAGCTGCTGGATGTCGCGCATTTCAAGGGCCCACAACTAACATTGTGATTTCACAAACCTTCGAAGGTGTTACTGCGCTTAAAGATGAGACTGGTTGGGGAAGTGCAATAATTGAGGCTGAAAGTTTGTTAGTTGGAGGTCACTCGATGAGGGTGAGTAGAACACCATTTGATATTGTTAATGATAAGTATAATCTCGAAGCGGGACAAACCTACAGCATTTCATTTTGGGCAAAAGGAGATGGATTGATTGATGTGGGGGTAAAAGATAAAAAATCAGACACCAAATATTCATTTATCTCACAAAACACACCAGTAATTAATCGAACGCTCTCAAATATTTGGAAGCAATATAAATTTGGTCCTATTACTTTGCCACAAAGTGAGCAATTGCAATTGTATTTAGGAACAAATGATTTAAAATCAAGTCAATTCTATCTGGACAATCTTGAGGTGACGAAAGGTGAAGTATTTGCTGTCATTAAAAATTCAGCAAAAGTACCGTTATCATGTGATGCAAATCCAAGTGATGCAATTCCAGGTGCAGCATTGGGTTGTAGTTTATATGCAGATCAAGATAATAAGAATATCGCGGTAAAATCTTTCAGTAATTTATGCCGCAAGGAGGCAATTGGCTGTGAAATGGTAAAAGATACCCGAAACACGGTAAATGAAGGAACAGATATTTACAACATGAGCATTGCACAAACAAGTGGCACAAAAAACGACACGATTGATGATGATATTATTATTGGTGGTGACCGAGATTTACGTGTAGTAATTAATAAAGATTCAATATGTGGAAGTGCGGCTGCGGGATGTCGTGCATTTGGAGTAAAGAAAATTGAAGGAACAGGAAGTGACGCAAAAACAACCTATCAAACAACCTACTTGATTGATGATCCTAGTAAGTACAACAGCACCTTGTGTCAAAGTAGTGCTGAGGGTTGTGATGCCTTCATTAGTAAGGGAAATGCCATTTCTTACTTTAAAGATCCACAGGCAATTGGAAAAATGTGTGATTATCGAGAAAATGTTCCAGTGAAGAATGGTGCGCTTGAGGTTGTTTCCAGTGGTTGGTTTAAAACAGGAGTAACGGGTAATCAACCTTGTTATGATGATTATAAATTGGCCGGAAACAAATACGGAGTGTGGAATAATGGTGATACAAAATATCAGGGACTCACCGCAACGTGTACCGCGCAGTACGATCAATGTTTTGAATTAATTGACCATGCTACTGTCGACAACAAGGGAAGAGCAACATCCTACTACATTATTGATAATAATAAAGTAGATAAAACAAGTTGTAAGGGAAATGTATCACGTCAACAAGGGTGTGCATTGTTTCAAGATGCACGAAATCCAAGCATCACCTTTAGTAGTGAAGCGGCATACAGTGCAAGTGAAGCTAAATTTGGTACACCAGTAGCGGCATCTGATTATAGAAATGCGTCAGCAAGTGATAAAAAGTATTTTGATGACTATGCGGCAATTCCCGTATTTAATTTTAGAGGAAACGAAACTCAATGTGTGGGCGAATTAATTACCGCAGTAAAAGATACCTCAATAAACAAGAATCGCTATATTTGTGAATTATTTGATAAATATGCTGCTGAAGGTAAAAAAATTAGTAGTATTGGTTTATGTGATGGAACAGGTGGAGCGCGAAGACCAGTAGCCTATGTGGGAAATAATGAACCGGTAGCAAAAATTTGGGATGAATATGTCACTGAATGTAATAAAAGAAAATTAGACAGTAATGTGGTTATTAAAGTCCGTCGTGATCGTGAATGTGGGGAATGGTTGTCATGTAATAGTTTTGTGAAGGCAGAAAATGCTCCTGTTGAACGCCAATTACAATGTACAGGACTTGGTTTGTGTGCAGGTATCAGTACAACGACTAATGGAAGTGTTCAATGTAGTAAATGGTTGACCCCTGATCAGGCGACATTGTATGGAAAGAAATTGGATGCAAAAAATTATAGTGCTCGTAATGTGGGGTATGAAGAACGAGATTTGTCTGGTTTAACGGTGGGAAATGCGTTTACTCCGGCACAATACCAGGTAGTAGAATTACAAAGTAATAATAAATCAACCTATACGCTAGGTGTTGGTTTTAGTGATGAATACCGTTCAAACTTTGGATTAGGTACCGTATCAGGAGGCCAGTTAGCTGATAAATGTTTAACAAAAGCAAATGGAACCAGTTGTAAAGCCGGTGAATTGACGGGTGCTTGTTACAATGGTGAGTGTATGTTGACCGTAACGGGAGAAAAATTGTTAGCAACAAATCCACCGAAAGATAATGGGGTTGCATGTCGTATTTATCCAGAACGTGATGCACCATTTGCATCTAAGGTGGTTGCTGAATGGACCGGAACAACGCCACGACAATACAAAGATCAACAATTTGCAAATGCAAATGTATGTTGGGATGGAAGTGGCAGTGGTTATGAAAGTAATAATTGTTCATGTTCATATCAAAAAGTGAAATTCAATACCAATCTCTACGTCGATATTGGTGCAAAGGTTCCTCGTGGCGTTTGTCAGGGCGGGTTTACTAAAGAGGGCACTTCAAAAACAGGTGTACCTTGTGGTGAAAACGTCGGGAATGAGTATGAATATTGTCGCGATGAACGAGGTGAGAATGAACAATTAAACGTACAATCTGCAGATGATTTAGCAAAATTATACGATCCAAACATAACACAAGAAGAGCGCAGTGCAATTACTGCAAAAGAACCAGCACAAAATGGAACCTGTCAGCCAGCAGGACAAAATATCCAACAATTTAGAGGATGGGAAGGTTTTTGTATGGAATCAGATTCACGAACTCCTGCCTACGATGCTACACGAGGATACGCATGTAGCAGTTGGTATCCACTCGATGCAGCACCTGGTATCTATGACTTATATAACCAAAATAAAAAGGCTGGTTATCAAGCAAGTATTAATTCAGGAACGCTGTGGTGTGTGCAATCAGAAGGAAACATGTCACTAACAAAAAATGCAAAAGTTCCCTATGAAGGATTTGATCAGTCTGCTGAACGGAATGCGTACACCTATGAAGGTGCAGTAATGCAAAGCCCGTTATTAAATGTAGTAGATCCAGAAAACCCAGGGTGGGGTAGTAATAGATCATGGGGTTCAAAAGATCTTCCGGGATATACCGACCTGCGCCGTTCTGGAGTGTCAGGTGTTCTGACAACAAAAAATTTGGACGGTATGATTGTGCGTCCAAATTATAATGGTTGGTTGCTTGGTGATGAATTTATTGGAAACGATGATACATTGCGTTGTTATGTAAATGATAAAAATTATCGTCATCCTGGTAATCAGACTTATACCGTGGCGGATATTTGCGGATTTTATCGAACTGCTACTGGTGCAAAGAAATTCATTATTATTGAGAAGAAAGTTGGAGATGATAATTGGGTCGGCATGACTTATCGAAAAGTAAATAGCGATGGAACACAGGATTGGCTTGCTCTCGCATTGCGTACTGATACTATCGATTCTCCAACGGGCGGTTGTAATCAAAAACAAGCAGGTTCAGATAGAGAAGTATGGCGACATTTTGCTGATCCAAAAATCGGAGGAAATCCATATGCAGTAAATGGTATTTTTTCAATGAGCGATATTGGATCAAAAGACGGTGTTTGTGACTCGATGGGGAATGATTTTTCTTGTGGAGATTATGGTGATGATCGTTGGTTGGCGGGCTTACGCTATAAATTTGATGCAAAAGGAAATTTAATAACACACAACAATAGTTACTGTACCAGTGCCCCAACAGCACTAAATTCAAGTGCAAAAGTAACCTTTGCATTCCGTGAGCAATGTACAACAATCGTTCAAGCATACGATGAGGTAGAGGATGTGGGATATGGTTATACTCAGCGTTTGTGGTCAAAGCAAAACGACTTGCAACAAGGTCAAAAGATCTATGATCGTTCGTTGGCTACCAACAATAAAGCAAATAACCAACCCTACGACGTATCTAACGGAAGTACATTGATTTCGTTTAATGAAGATGGGGGTATTTATGGAAGTTTTGCAACAAAAGGAGATCCAAGCAAAGCAACCACACCATATTACACCTATATTCGAGCGATAAATGATTCTCATGTTGATAAATCAATTAACGGAACAGATAATAAAATAGCGGATCAAGTAGTATATACCAGTGGTGAGATTTATAGGGCGGCAACCTATGGGTGTCCAGAGGGTGCCTGTGGTGAATATCAAAATAATAAGACGTTAACCCTAAATAATAATGCAAATATTACAACTGCCCAAGTCTTCTCTCGTCTCTTTGCACGAGTCATCAATGCATTTGATTACAATGGAACAAAGTATGGTGCATCAACAGTAAATATTAATACTGCAGATAAACGGGGCGATGAAGGAATACCACCAACGATAGCTGCTATCGTTGAAGGGCAATTAACTGAAGATGGAGGCACAAAAATTGCAAAACTCGGGGCATTCAATATTAATGGTAAATATGCAGATGACGACAGTGTCGTTGGAGTAGGTAATCTCAATGCGACAGCACGCTTCGCAGCATGGGCTGATACTGATCAAATGCCATTAAAGAAAACATTGGTTGATTGGAATGACGGTAATCAGTCAGGCGGTGCGCAGTCAAAGTACAAAAATAGAAAACCTTTCTGTTCGACAGTGACTGAACCGGTTGGATATTGCTCGGGACTAGATAAAAACAAGAGCCCACTTCCAAATTTAACTTGTCGTGTGGATGCTGATTGTAAGTTACCAGGGGGTCAAGATTATGGAACTTGTGAGAAGGACCCTGGACTCGTCTTTGGAAATGATCCTGATGCGTGTAGTCCTGGATTCTTTGAATACAGTCACGTGTATAGCTATGACAGAACCTGTGGCGTTGATGAACCTTCCACTAATCTCAGTGATGCAGTATATCCAAAACATATAACGTTAACTAAAGAAATGTTGGATGGATCATTGAAAAAATTAGCAGGATTAAATCCACAAGTTGGTGACAATGTCTGTATCTTTAAACCAAAAGTACAGTTGGTTGATGGTTGGAACGTTACTAACGGTTTTTGTCCTGTAGGACAAACGTGTTCTGAGTGTAAGGTTTTGAAAAATGGAGTGTATGGATGTGTAGGTAAACCAAAAGGTTCAGTTGGTATAAATGAAGGCGCATCAACACCATTTGCTGGCAGAATATTTATTCTTGAGCCAAAAGAGTAGCTGAAAAATAAAAAGAAGTGCCCAATGCACTTCTTTTTTGTTATTTTAAATTTTAAAGAATTAAAAAAACCTCGAGAAACCTAGGTCAACTCCGCGTGTTGCGTGTTGTCTAGATTCTCGAGGTTGCGATCCTCACTCACTCTTCTTGAAGAGTGAAGGATCCATGAGGTAATCTCGGTGTACCAACTTGGCATTGTAGTTGTACGAAACGTGCATCCAAACCTCGATAGCAAGTCCTTTGCAGGAAGCGCCAAGGAGATCATCACAGTCGGTATAGCGAGTGCACTGTCGCGCTCCATCTGCTTTACCGCCAGCACAATAGCCAGTCTCAACGAGTTTCTCCTCGAAAGTGCCCTGGAATGAATCCCAGTAAAAGTATTCTTCGAGGTGATCACTGAGAACAATTTTTCCATCAGGTAGGATGCAAGCAAATGCTTCTCCAGTCTGTGCGATATCGACTGCTTCAGCGAAGAGGCCGTACGCTCCATCAGTACCAAGACAAGGATTGTCCGTAGCCTTTTCTCCGCCTTGTGGCAGATTGTAGACTACAATTTCATTAGTGTTACCCACCTTGAACGCAGCAATGTTGAATACATTGTATTCATCAGGCTTTGCAGTAGTATCAACCCACGCATTCGGAAAGAAATACGTCGCCCAATATTCGTCAGTACCCCAAGTGGGTTTTTCAGGCTCGGTAGAGCCATCAGTCCCATCGGTTCCACCAACGTCATCGGCAGGCTGTTCGACAGTATCGGTGGGTGGCGTCGTACCGTCGGTATTACCTTCGATAGTTCCATC
The DNA here is from genome assembly GCA_964622665.1 of uncultured Gammaproteobacteria bacterium. Taxonomy (GTDB): domain Bacteria; phylum Patescibacteriota; class Patescibacteriia; order Magasanikbacterales; genus CAZUUO01. The sequence goes on from CAZUUO010000012.1 coordinate 7,141, forward strand.
CACGCCGACGTTCACGTTGTCTTCTTTTCCGACTTTGACTTCAGTATTACTTGCAACGTTCGAATCTGCTGCAACCGAAGCTGCAGGGTCCCCTGATTCGCAACCTGCGATCAGGAGTAGGGAGGCCAACGAGGCCACCCACCAAGTGTTGGAGCCTTTCATAAGACCTCCCCGGGGCGCATTGCCCAGTGATTGGCTCTTTTCAGAGAACGGATGATGCGACCTTCGCACCACCTCCACTTAAAACTATATGCTTATTTTGCAACAAAGTCAATCATTTACTGTAAAATAAGAATAAAAAATGATTATTTGTCTATGAGATTGTGGATAAATATTAATTTTCTTTGTGGGTGATTAGAACGAGTCTTCAACTAAAATTTGAGTTACCAAGTCGATACAATTAATAAAAAAGTATCAAAAAGTTATCAACAGGTTTGACTGTAAAGGAAGGGTTTACACAATCGATACAAAAAACTGGGCAAAAAAATAAATTGAAAATATTTTGTAAACTATTGTTTTACAGAGATGTAAAAAAATATACTAGAGGTGTGGTCTGTAACAATTGAAGAAAGGAGGTCGTTCATGAAACGCGGTGCGCTTATCGCCACGGTATTCGTGGCCTGTGGAGGGGGAAAGGAGGTGCAAGTTGTGTATCTAACCAATGACACAACAAAGCAACCTGCACTCCCTGAAGTGACAGAGGGGTACGATACTCAGATGTTCGATGGTGATGTATTGCAAAATCCGTTTACTGGATTTATGACAAAACAGTACACAACATTCGACATTCCGGGTACGCACTATCAATGTTATATACCTTCGCAGTGGCACGGAATTTATCGTAAGGGAAAGATTGCACTCGTACATAATGAAATGGAACATGAATTGGTAATAGTACTAGAGGTGCAGACAATCAACACCTCTCCTCAAGAACTACTTCTATCACTCTTTGCTCAAAAAAATGTCGAAGTTGCACAGCGTTATGATACGCAAGCAATGGAGGGAGTAACGTTTGAAGGGGATAGTGAATGTGTGGGAATTAAAATTGCGATTTTGCAATTCTACGATTTTGTTACTATTACGTGTTCAATGGTGATACCAAGTTTTTTGACCACAGAAGAAAGTGTAAGGCTGCATCAAGCCTATGAAACAGTAGTAACCACTCTTCACAAAAGAGAGGTCACCCAATGAAAACAGTGTATGCCCTCGCAGTGGTAAGTGTAACTATGGTTGCACATGCACAAGTTCAGTTGTTTTTACCATTTGATAAACAAGTTCCCATTTCAGCGCATGTCGACGAAGATGTAAATTATGGCGCCATTCAAACGGCTTCAGGTTTTACTGACGCGACGTGTGTTGATTGGAATGCAACAGAAGCCGCGTATTGTTATGGAACAACTTATGACAACCACACGGGCACCGACTATGATGTGCCAAACGAATTGATGGGTAATGCCTACAATCCAAACTATGTGCCCTATACCGTGTACAGTGCTGAAAAAGGAAAAGTAATTGCCGTTGGATTTGATGAAGATGGATATGGAAATTATGTAAAAATCCAACATGCGGGGAATATTCAGACATTATACGGACACCTGAAAGAAACGTGGGTAGATGAAGGTAATGAAGTTGAAGTACACAGTGAATTAGGGATTGCGGGGAATACCGGCGATTCAACAGGGGATCATCTTCATTTTGAAGTACGAAAAGTTACCAATAGTGGGGTTGCCTTTATTGACCCCTATCAAATCAGCTATCAACATCTTTGGTGCAATGGGACACCAAGTGTATTCAAAGGTGTTGCTTGTAACAGTTTGGTAACATGGCATCCCGCAGGAACACTCATAAGTCCGGAAATAAGCAATGGAGGGATTGTGTATCTGGTTGGGAGTAATGGAGTAACGCTATATCCAATCGTTGATGATCTGTATGGAACGTTTACTGCTATGAAGTATGACTGGAAAAAAGTTGTGTATGTGAGTGATAAAGAAATGGATTGTTTTGAAGAATCAACAAACAAAGTGAGTAGTGTTCCATTTGGTTTTTTTGAACGGGAAAGTTGGTTTGGTATGGTTAAGAAAATATATTTTTACTACGGACTTCCGCAAGACAGCAATCGATATAAAATAGAAGTAACCAAAGGGGTGCAGAATTTGGTAGTAAAAAGTTGGGGGTTTGATGAAATTCCAAAGTTGAGTGAAGAAGAAATTGAAAAATTGTATTCGCAGTATCCAAAAGCCCACGGTCACGCCTTTGTGCGAGAAGGAACAGTATTGGAAAGTGATAATGGAGGAATGTACATTGTATCGGCAACTCAAGCGCACCCCATTACAAAGGATGTACTACTTAAAGCAGGGTATAATCTAAATACAACACTTAAAATTCCTCAGAGTGATGTGGAAAAAGTAGTGTCAGAAATTGGAGAGATGTATACCGAAGGCACTTTTGCTACTTGTGGCGCGCAGATGTGTGCTGCATTTCAAAAGCCAAATCAATTAAGTGCGTGTGTTATTGCTGAAGTTGTCGACGAAGATGGGGACGGTTCACTATCCACAAAAGATTGTAATGATCACAATGCAAAACAAAATGCGGATTCTACAGAAATCTGCAGTGATGGTATTGATAATAATTGCAATGGAAAGATTGATGAGGTGACTTGTAACAATGAAAGTGACGAAGATGAAAAACCAACCTGTGCGTTGCAAGAAGATTGCAACACGCCGTTTGATGATAATTGTAATGGAGATAACAACGATGGTGGAGGAAAAAATTGTACCTTTTGGTATCGTGACAACGACAAAGATGGGTGCAGTGATGGAAAAGTAAAAATGTGTTTGTGTACAGGAAATGAAGAATTTTCAGTTGATGCGCAAAATTGTATCACTGATTGCAATGATCAAGATAATACGGTGGGACCGTTTAATGTAGAGCAATGTGGCGATGATAAAGATAATAATTGTAATGGTGTCATTGATGAAAATTGTGGTGAATGCATAGGAAAAGTAGATGACACCTGTAATGATGGTAATCCCTGCACAGCAAACGATCATTGTACTATGGGATTGTGTGTCGGAAATAAAAAAACATGCAACGATAACAATGATTGTACGGATGATTCCTGCGATATAACAACGGGGTGTGAGAACACGCCAAGCTATAAGTTGTGTAACGATAACAACGCCTGCAGCACGCAGGACAGATGTAGTGGAGGATTTTGTAATGGGGTAGCCATTTCATGTGATGATGGTAACCCATGCACCGCAGACTTTTGCAGTGCACAAATTGGTTGCCATCATGAGTATGCAATTGTTGCCTGTGATGATGATAACCCATGCACTACGAATGACTTCTGTAATAACGGCAGTTGTAAGGGCGACGATTCTTGTGAGTGTAGTGGTGATAGTGATTGTAAGGATGGAAATATTTGCACGTATGATCGATGCGTACAAGGAATGTGTACACATGAACAGAGTATTGGTGCTTGTGAATCTGATAATAATAATTGCACGGAAGATGTTTGCAGCGGGGGAATGTGTGTACATAACCTAACACAGGTGTGTCACGATGATAGTCAGTGTACACAAGATGAATGCACACCAAATGGTTGTGTATTTACACCAATCTCAAATATACCGTGTGATGATAACGATGCCTGTACCGGAGATGATCAATGTCACAGTGGTCTATGTATGGGAAAAAATATCTGTACTAATAAAATTTCCAGTAATGTGGTACAAAATGGTTCATTTGAAAATGGAAATGAACATTGGATACAAGAAATTCATGTGTGGGAAAGTGCGAACATGCAAGTGCAGTGCTACAGTGCCTATGATGGAAGTTGTAGCGTGAATTTCTTCAATAGTTTATTGCAAGACTACAATATACAAATGTGGCAAGAAGTCGCAACGAAACAAAATCATCGGTATAAATTCTCCGTGTGGATTAAGCCAGAGTACGACAATTTTTCTATTCGTTTGTGGATAGGAAAAAAAGATGAACCATATACGGTGTACCATCATGGTGTTGATTGCATGTTGATGGGAAATATGTGGAACACGTGTGCAACTGAATTTACAGCAACTGAAAGTGATATGCACACAAAATTTTCAGTAGTACTCGGCAATCTCTTGGGGAATGCTATGATAGACATGGTTGAAATTATAGAAATTGAGGACTAAAAGGGTCCACGCAGCAAGGTAATCTTTGCTGCTTTTTTAATGAAGAGAATACAAAAAATCCCAGAATACACTGGGATTTCAAAAAGGCTTCTCCTATGCTATTTTAAACCAAGTTCGTTTGCCAACTTTCCAAATATCACCTGACTTCGGGGTAAGTAATTGTTCAAAGGCAACTGTTTCTTCGTTGCAAGTAACCGCCTTTTGTTCAAAAAGTCGACGAATATCTGAATTACTTTTATCTTCTCCAAAAAATGCTTTAACAACATGGAACGCTGATGTTTCTTCAGAAGGAAGTGTAATACTTTGTATATCTGCAGGAATTTTGCGTTCAGAGAATGTATTGGTAAACCAGTTTAACTCTTCAGTTGCAAGTGCTAGTCCATAGTACATGCGCGCAATTTCATGAGCCAGCTGTTTTTTTGCAGCAAATGGATCGCGAGCGATCAATGCACGTACATGCTCCATACCTTCGTACGGAACACGAGTGACACATTCAAAATAGGTTTCAATGAGTGAGTCAGGAATACTCATCATTTTACCAAACATATCACGAGCGCTATCAGTTACATTGACGGTGTTACCCCAACTTGAGGACATTTTACGGCCATCAAGTCCTGGAATAATACTGTTAAGTAAAATATTCTGTGGTTCTTGATTGTAATGAGGTTGTAACGTTCTGCCTGCTAAACAATTAAATCGTTGATCGTTACCACCAAGCTCTACGTCGGCTTTGATAGCGACTGAATCATATCCTTGCATGAGTGGGTACAAAATTTCGCGCAATGAAACACGAGTGCCTGCCTCAAGACGTTTTGCAATGTTTTCACGTGCAATAAATTCTGCTACCGAAAATGCATTTGCTTGTGCGCTAATTTCTTTGTAGGTAAGTTTTGATAACCAATCAGCATTATGGTGAATTTCTGCTTTATCGATATCAATAATTTTTCCTGCTTGCTCGATATAGCTTTTCATGTTCGCTTCCACAGCTTCATCGCTTAACATAGGACGTTCACTGTCTTTGTCACTGGTATCACCAATAACGGCAGTAAAGTTACCAACGATAAACACCACTTGGTGACCAAGTTCTTGAAAGTCGCGTAGTTTCAAAAGAGGAATGCTGCGACCCAAGTGAATGTTGGGTGAGGTAGGATCAATACCAAGTTTAATGCGCAATTTTTTTCCGCTCTCTAATTTTTTTCGTAGTTCGTCAGTTGAAATAACTTCCGAAACACCGCGACGTAATAACTCATCAATTTTTTTGGGGTCTGTTGAAATCATACAAAACGATCATGAAAGAGATTGTAAATCAGTGATTACTTCTTGGGCATGAAGAGCAGGTTTAACGGTTTCATACACTTTCGCAATAATACCATCGGCGTTGATAAGATATGAAACACGGTTAATCCCCATATATTCGCGACCCATAAACTTTTTCTTTCCATACACTTCATACAACTGCACTACCTGTTTTTGTTCATCGGCAAGAATAGGGAAGGTAAGTTTGTATTTGGTGTGAAATTTTTTATGGCTCGCAACGGTGTCACAACTGACCCCCAAAACTACCGCATTAATAGAAGTGAATTGAGGAAAGTTATCGCGCAAGGTGCAAGCTTCAGTTGTACATCCGGGAGTATCATCTTTGGGATAAAAATATAATAGTACGTTTTTTCCTTTATATTGTGAAAGGGTGTGCAATACTCCATCTTGGTCAGGTAGACTAAAATCAGGAGCTTTTTGGTTAACAGTAAGCATATACTTAATTTTAGACAAAAAGTACCGCATTGTGCAACGCATAAATAATGAATTATAGTGTAAGGGTAATGGTAACAACACTATGTTTAAAAAATACTTGTGGGCGACAATTCTAGGAGGTGGTGTTATAGCGGCGATACTCATACAGGTATTTCCAGTTTTGCGCATTCAAATCCAAGAAATATACCGCGATGTGCAAGCGCCCACTGCTACAAATTTGAAGGATATTACCACATCAACCATCTCAAATCAGGTGGTGTCATCCACGATCACGGCACATCCTAATCTACCCGTAAAAACAGAAACGCCACCAGCAGTCGTGCGTATCGCAAGTAAGTTTAATATTGCAGTACCATTCATGACACAATCGCCCTTGGTTATTTGGGATGACGTACACAATGAAACGTGTGAAGAGGCGGCTGCCTTGATGGTCTATTTTGCAATAAATGAAGTTACCTTACCTAGTAAAGAAGAACAGGAAGCATACTTGCAGCAACTTATTGTGTGGCAAAATGAAAAGTTTGGTGATTATAAGGATACGACGGTGGCACAAGTTGCTCAGATGATGCGTGAAAAATTAAATATGGATGCTATTGAAATTATAGAAAATCCAACACGCGACAGTATTGCACAATTGTTACAAAGTGGGGCACTGATTATTGCACCAACATCTGGTAAAGATTTATTCAACCCTAATTTTAAAAATGGCGGTCCCAAATATCATATGCTCGTGGTACGAGGGTATGATGAAAAATATATATACACCAATGATCCAGGGACACGAAATGGGAAAAACTATGCCTATACACATGAGGTGTTTTTTAATGCACTCCACGACTGGAATGGTGGTGATGTAAAAAATGGTGCAAAACGAATCATTGTGGTCCGTAAATAGTGGACATACATAAAGAATTCTGCTATAAACGGGTTGTCATGAACCCCTCTATAAGGAGGAAATCATGGATAAAAGAATTAGATTGCTCATTGTTACCGATCAAAAAGGACAGCAATACAAGCTCAAGAATCTATTTGAAAACGAAGGATTCAATGTAGTTGTGGTTGATGCAATTGATACCGCACAACGGTTCTTCTATCAGGAATGTAAGGTGGTATTGTGTCAGGCATACAAAGATGGTGCCATTCCAACAGCATTGATCAAAGAGTGTAAGCAACAGGAAATTCCTATTGCAACGATGGGATCAAATCCAGCTCATTTTGTTGAGTGGCGCAAGTTGGGGGTAGAGCATACCTTCGATAGTGACGAACTCATGGGAAGTACGGATGTTGCACAAAAAGCAGTAAAGGCTTGTGCAACAACATTGCAAAAACTCGTTTCAAAATGTGTTTGAGTCGGAAGTATCGCATGAGAAAAAAAATTATACTCTGTTGTCTTTCCGACTTTGATGGCACTCGATTTAAAGATGCTGCAAAAGAAAAATTGGAAGTGGTGGGGTATAATGTAGTAGTAGAAACATGGGCAGAGAACATCGAGCATGAGTTGCCAGATTGTTTTGGTTTGATTGCATTTGTACATTTGGATTTGTTAGGGGAAACACGCTTTGCGGTCAATGGTTTATGTGCACTGTGTCAAAAGTACGGTGTTCCGATTATTGGTATACAAAGTAATACAGAGACGTGGAGTTCTGAATTATTTTGGAAGAGTGTTGGGGTGCATAGGATGTTCTATGATGATTTTGTGGAAAACAATGTCTCCCCGATATTTTTGAAAAGTATAATTGAGAATATGCTCAATAAGAAATATCGAATGGTTGTTTGTCAATCAGCCATGATCCACTAAAACGCGAACAGATCGCGTTTTTTATTTTGTGCACATTGCTTGTACGCGTAAAAATTCGTATCCTAGCAATACTATGATTAACTACGCGCAAGAATTAAACGATGAACAATACGCAGTGGTTGCAAATGGGGACGGTCATTGTTTAGTGCTTGCGGGTGCGGGTTCAGGAAAAACGCGCGTGATCACGTATCGTGTGGCGTATTTGTTAGAGCGCGGTGTACCACAAGAAAATATTTTATTGTTGACCTTCACCAACAAAGCAGCGAAAGAAATGATGGAACGTGCAACTAAATTATTGCAATATCCGCTTGATGGAATTTGGGGCGGTACATTTCATTCTTTGGCAGTACGAATTTTACGCATGTATGGTACGCGACTAGGGTATCAAAGTAATTTCACGATTTTAGATGCCGACGACGCGGAAGGTTTAATTTCATTGGCAATGCGTGATGAAGGAGTTGATTTAAAATCAAAAGTATATCCCAAGGCATCACTCCTTAATTTTATTATTTCATTTGCACGTAATTCACGAATCGAAATTGAAGAAGCAATCCGTATTAAATTTTCAAATTTTGAAAGAATTAGTGATACGCTGTCACGTGTTGCGGCGCGCTATGAACAAAAAAAATTAGAAAGCAACGTCATGGATTTTGATGACTTGTTGGTGAATTGGTTGCGAATTCTCGAAGAACATGAAGATATTGCATTCACCTTGTCTAATCAGTTCCATTATATTTTGGTGGATGAGTTTCAAGATACCAACACCATTCAAGCAACTATCATTAAACACATGGGGGTGGTGCATAAAAATGTGCTGGCGGTGGGAGACGATGCACAATCAATTTATTCATTCCGTGCGGCCAACATTCGCAACATTTTAGATTTTGAAAAAGATTTTGAAAAAGCACGCGTGTTTAAATTGCAAATGAACTACCGTAGTGTCCCTGAAATTTTGCAGTTAGCAAATTCCGTGATTTCCAAAAATAAAGAACAACATAAAAAAGAATTAAAAGCTGCTCGCGAACCATATCTTAAACCGCAAGTTGTCACGTTGGCATCGACGTTTGAAGAGGCGTCATTGATTGGTGAAGAAATACAACGACTGCATAATATGGGGGTGGCATATGGAAGCATGGCAGTATTATTTCGTGCGGCACATCACTCACAACAAGTGGAAGTTGAATTGATGCGTCGTGCAATTCCGTATGATTATCGTGGTGGTTTGCGATTTTTTGATCGATCCCACATTAAAGATGTGCTCGCATATTTGCGTGTCGTGCATAATGTCCACGACGTGGTGGCATGGCAACGACTTCTCATGATGCAAGAGGGAATTGGTGACAAAACAGCAAACAAAATTTTGCATGCATTAAAAGATGTACAAAGTTCGGCTGAGGTTGCATTGTTTGATTTGGGCGAAGATATGCCTGATCGTGCGCGCGTTGGTTGGGAGAATGTCCGTACTATCATGCAAGAAATGGTGAATGCAAGTTCCAATGTTTCACAAACCATTGATGCATTGTTGCGCGCAGGATATCGTGAGTATTTGAAAGAGCGATACGATAATCCGCAAGATCGAGTGGCAGATATTGAACAATTTCGTGCCTACGCAACACGAGCAAGTAATCTTGAACAATTTTTAACCGAAACAAGTTTATCAGAAGAATACAGCAAGAAATCAGCTACGCAAGGTGATCGTGTTATTTTGTCGACGATTCATCAATCCAAAGGATTAGAGTGGGATAGTGTGTTTGTTATTCGTTTAACACAGGGCGGATTCCCGAGTGACAAAACGATTGGAGAAGAGGGGGGAATTGAAGAAGAACGCCGATTATTTTATGTGGCGGTAACGCGTGCACAAAAACATCTCATGATGACCTATCCCATGATGGGAGGGTTTGATGGTACCCAATACATGGAACCATCGATATTTTTAACGGATATTGATCCATTGTTGATTGCAAGTGGTGTGACGGATTCAGGAGGGGATGTCGTGTCCCTTGAGGGTGAAGATGAAGAAATCCAATATGTAAACGAGGATGAGGAATATGAAAAGCAGAAGTCCAAAAAGCGCACGGGATTCCTATCATCGGTAGATGACCTATAAAGTATTAATTAGCTTCTGGGGTTCTTCTTTTTTAGGGGAGCGTGTATAATATCTGTATATGAAATGGCTTCCCAAAGTATTGGTAGGATTGCTCGTGGTAGCAATTTTTTTGTTGGTACAAAAAGATGAGATGAAAAAAATGGGAAAAGGTATTACACAGGCACTACAAGAAACAAACACAAACCCAACACAGGAACAGGTGCCTGAAAAATATGTGGTGTCCTATCGCATGGACCAAGAATTTTTTGATACTGCCTACCAAAATGCACAAAAATTGGAAAAGTCAGAAGAACAACCAACTGATGCACGATTTATGATTGTGCCACATCATTTGGTGGGTGCTGACTATGTTGCAGAAAACTTTAGTGCACATGCTTCAAAAAAAATTAGCACCGTTGTATTAATATCTCCTGATCATTTTGGTCAATTACAAAGTAGTTTTGGTACAACTGAGTTACCATGGAAAACACCGTATGGATTTTTATTCGCTGATTCAAAAAAAATAGCAACTATTTCATCAGTAGTAAAAACAAATGATCGCATGTTTGATTTTGAACATGGGATTTCAGGCATTGTACCGTTTATAAAAAAATCATTTCCTAACGCAAACATTATACCAATTACTGTTGCCGATACTGCAAAAATGGGGGATATTCAAAAATTAGTTGCGGCATTGCCACTGGATACTACGACCATGGTTATTGGATCGTTTGATTTTAGTCATTATCTGCCACAAAACGTTGCACAATATCACGACACACTGGCGCAAACCGTACTTCAAACAAAAGATAGTACCCGCGTTCAGCGACTTGATATTGATTCAAAACCTGGATTGTCGTTGTTCTTGGAACTCTTAAAAAATACAGAACAAAAAGATGGTGAGGTGTTGTCGTGGTATCAATTACGTAACACCAGTGCCGATGTAATTGCTGATAATCCAGATTCATTTGAAAATACGACTTACTTTACCGGAAGTTTTGGGGAAGGGATAAAAACTCCAGAAAAAAAGGCAACGATAACGGTGTTTGGAGATATTATGTTGGATCGACGCGTAAGAAAAACACTCGATGAAAAAGGAAGTGCTTATCCGTTACTGAAAATGGACAGGTTTATGATGGGGAGTGATCGCGTGATTGCAAATTTAGAGGGACCGTTTACGGACAATAAAAGTGTAGTGCAACCAAACGCGTTGGTGTTTACCTTTGACCCAAAGCACGCACCAACCCTGAAAAAATTTGGAATTACGAGTGTGAGCTTGGCGAACAATCACACCTTAAATTTTGGCGAGAAAGGACTACAAAGCACTCGCGAAGTTTTGAAAAAAAATGGAATTGCGTATTTTGGTGACCCATCAAACAAAACTGGAATTTCATTTGTGGAAGAAGTGGGGGGGTTGAAAATTGCGCATGTTGGTTACCACCAATTTGCTGGTGGATTTGAAAACATGATTGATGAAATTAAGAGATTGCGACCGTTGGTAGATTATATTCTTGTGTATCCACATTGGGGAGAAGAATATGAAACAACAAAACCAACAACACGCAGTAAGCAGGAAGCACATGCGTTTATTGATGCGGGGGCTGATGTAATTTTGGGAGGACATCCGCATGTAGTACAGCCTCTGGAAATTTACAAAAATAAAATGATTGTATACTCAATGGGAAACTTTATTTTCGACCAACAGTTTAGTGAAGATGTGAAAACGGGATTGTCGGTGGGGTTGGTGTTGAGTGAGCGCGCAGTACAATTTCATTTATTTCCCATTGAACACAATGATATGCAAATCACTTTGAGTGGTGCACACAAACGTGATACACTATTATCAAGTATTGCTAAGAATAGTGTGGTGAGTGAGGAAATAAAAAAACAAATTCGCGAGGGTGTCGTGAATATAACAAAATAACTATGGTAAACAATGAAGGAGAAATGGGAGAAGTACAGCACAACTCTCAAGGTACATGGATATTTATTACGATTTTAGTTTTTGTTATTGGGTTGGCGACTGGATTTGTTGGGGCAAAATTACTGACAACTACTGACACTGCAGATAAAAAAGAAGTAGTGGAAAACAAAGATGACGTGAAAACGGATAATACAACAACTGAAGAAATTGGTGACGATAGTGCGGCCGGCGTTGTTGATGTAAATGAAGTAAAAAAAGGCGACATCACGTGGTTGGGAACAAGCAGTAAAACAACAAAAACTCCTATTGAACGAAATGGCATGGACCTAGAAGAAAAAGAAGTAGGACGCATAACCAAAGGAGCTTTGGCGGGGTTTAGTTTGTTTGATGTGCGCTATACGGGAGGGATGGGCGAAGATGCACGACCTGCAAGAATTCTAAAAAAGGGTAATGAAGTGTATTTTCTTGAGGCGTATTCATTGGATTGGCAATATGATGAAATGTCACTTGATTATAAAGGAATGTTGAAAAAGAGAAGTGATATAAGTATCGCGGAACTTGATGTTCCAGGAACATTAACCTTACAAAATGGTGCGACGTTAGTTCTACGAGAGTCTCCGATATCGTCATTACCAGAATTATCTACAAAAGTAACCACAAAGGAGGGGTATGTGGTTGTGTCGTACGTTGATGGAACTCAAGATTATGGGTATTTGTTACAAACCATTGATGGAGTATGGGAAAGTTATGTATATGAAATCCCCTTTGTGGAAGGTGGTACAATAAAAGGAACTTTGAATTCGGGAGCCGCAATAAAAGGAAACTATACCTATGGTGCTGCAGGAGGTTGTGGATTTGCAGTTAACATGGTATTAGCACCTGCAGAAATTACCATGAAGGATTTAAATGCGGTTGGGGTGGTAAATGACAGTAAACAAAGTTTATACGCACTAAAAAATACCAATCATCCCTATCTTCTTGAAATCTATAACACATATAAACAATTCCCGGTAAATGGAACGGCTGTTTCATATAAACAATTTTTGGCAGCAAATCCAGTATTGTTTTGGCAAGATCCATGGGGACGTTTGGTGCGTTTTATAAATCTTAATTATGTCGCAGGTGCTGAATGTGGCAAGCCCGTCATTTACTTATATCCAACAGAAAAAACAGAAGTGAATGTTAAAGTTGCACCCAAAGGCGGATTTTCAGTGACTGAACCACAATACCCTGAAGGGGGATGGAACGTCGTTGCGTATCCTGAAGGCGATATCGTAGATGTGCGTGACAACAAAGTCTGGCCCTATTTATTTTGGGAAGGAAACGGTAGTGTTGAAGGAGTTCCTAATAAAAAAGGATTTGTGGTAGCACAACGTGAGGTAGAAAAAACATTGCGTGAAAAATTAGCGTTACTCGGATTGAATAAACAGGAAACAAAAGATTTTATAGAATTCTGGTTACCACGCATGCAAAAGGCTCCCTACTATTTCATCACGTTTTATGATAACGCGTTGATGAATAGTATTGCACCACTCTCAATCACACCAAAACCTGATAGTGTTATTCGTATATTGATGGATTATGAACCGCTAACAGCACCACGAAATGTGGAACCTCTCAAAATTATAACACCACAGCGCAACGGATTTACAGTTGTTGAATGGGGTGGAGTACTCAAGTAAAAACATAGAATACAAAAACTTCCAAAACGGAGGTTTTTGTATCTAATGGACAAAAGTCCAACGTAATGTCATAATTACCGTATAATCTTCAAAAAGGAGATTATATGCCCTTCTTTTTCTTTCTCTTGATTGTTGGGTTGATATCGGTTGCATTGCCCTACATTATTGGAATTGCAATTGTTGCGGTGCTATTTTTCACTGTCGGTATTCATTGGCTCAATAAATACGCAGCATCGAAAATAAAAGACGAAGATGATTGAATAGAATCTGCTAGAAGCAGATTTTTTTATGCTTTACAAAAACCTAATTTTTGCTACAATAAAGCCAATTACTAACAATATCACTATGCCTTTATCACGTCCTCAAGATGAAATGACATACGTCATGATTAAACCAGACGGTGTAACCCGTGGTTTAACGGGTGAAATTTTACGTCGCATCGAAACTCGCGGTTTAAAATTGATCGCTCTTGAAATGGTGCAACCAACACACGCGCAAATGGATGAACATTATCCAAAGGATGAAGCATGGATTCGCCGAGTTGGCCAAAAAACACTCTCAACCTACGAAAAGTACGGCTATGATCCCGTAGAAGAATTGGGAACTAAAGATGATTTGGAAATCGGCACCATGGTACGTGCATGGCTCGTTGATTTCATGGTTTCAGCACCGGTAGTAAAAATGGTTATTCAAGGGGTACACGCGGTTGACATGGTACGTAAACTCGTTGGTCACACCATTCCTGCAATGGCAGAAATGGGAACAATCCGCGGAG
>CAZUUO010000013.1:0-21332 GCA_964622665.1 uncultured Gammaproteobacteria bacterium
GGCAATACCCTATCTTCACTATATCTGCAATTTTCACAGGTTATCCCCCCATTTTTTTCCCCATAATACCACTCACCACTCTCTTGTTTTCCACATTCAACACACGCATCCAATACCATTTCTACACCCGCCAACGAAAATAGCGTGTGGATAGTTTGCGCATGCAGTTTCACTACTTCATCGTTATTCTTCATTTTTTCTAATGCAAACATGAGCAGGTGTATTACTTCCTTGTGATCCATTGCCTCTCCAAATGACTCCAAAATTAATGAATATTGTTCTGCGTACAATCGATGCTCCATTGTCAAAGGTGACACAATAGCTACACATTCGGCCAATGTTGGTTTTACCATATTCCCCGTCAACAACACTTCAACAATGCGGTGCGGTTCCAAGTGTGGCCGCAATTTTGAATCTCGCTTTAAAGCGCTTTTCGCGATTGCCTGCAATTTTTTTCCATTTTCAAGAAAAAGAGTGACGATAATATCACTCTCTCCCACAATCATCTTCTGTAATATCCACGCTTTATGCACCATGACTATTTCTATCAATATATCCCTGCAAAATTATTGCAGCAGCTTCATCGTGAGCACCTTGTGGTACCATTGCACTACTCAATCGTTCATCCTCTTCATATACCGGGACACTGAGATTTTTTCGTGCATAATGAATGAATAACGCCACCTTGTCCGTTTGTGCACTGGGAGTACCATTCATTGAAAGTGGTAAACCAACCACTACCTGTGTGATTCCCTCCCGCGCAATTATCTCTTGCACTTTTTCCATAAGTGCATCTTCCGACCCACCATTTCTTTCAAAAATTTCAAGTCCTACTGCTGTCATGGTTCCTGGATGTTTGACAGCAAATCCCACATGCTCCGCACCAAAATCAATACCCAACAATGTTTCTTGTTCCATATTATATTGTTAATATTTCACACCCTTCTTTGGTAACCACGATCGTATGTTCAAAATGTGCTGATAATTTTCCATCCGCTGTTTTAATTGTCCAACCATCTTCAGCTTCCACTACATCAAATGTTCCTTCATTAATCATTGGTTCAATTGCCAGCACCATTCCCTCCTCAAGAATCGTTTTAATATGGGGCTCATCGTAATTTGGTACCTGTGGATCTTCATGTGCCGCATATCCAACACCATGGCCCACCAATGCCTCCACCACCCCAAACCCTTCTTTATGCACAATACTTTCAACGGTTTGTCCAATAATCCGTATTGGTTTTCCTGCTTTTACAGACGCAATCGCCTTTTCCAATGAAAGACGCGTAGTATCAATCAACTTTTGAGCCTTTGTGGAAATCTTCCCCACTCCAACGGTTACCGCCATATCCGTGTATCGTTCTTTATACACCATTCCAATATCAATTGAAAAAATATCCCCTTCTTTGAGAATTCTCCCTGGATGAGCGGGCGCGTGCACCACTTCATCATTAATACACGCACAAATCGTCGAATTGAAGGGTGTTTTGACACCACGTGGCTTATAGCCTTTAAAAGACGGAATTGCTCCAATCTCCCTCATTCGTTCTTCCGCCAAATCGTCTATATCGCCCGTATTTGCCCCTACAACCACCTTTTCTACCAATTCTCGTACAATACGGGCCAAATGGGCTCCACCCTCTTTAATTCGCGCTATATCGTCTGCTGTTTTTATCATGCTGTTGTGCATACTGTGAGTCCAATAGTGTTTCTAAATCTTTTTCTACTTCTGGAATTGTTCTAGCACTATTTACTATATACACTCGTGCTCGTTTTTTCAATATCGGCACCAATCTCTTTTGAGCATGACTACCCTGAATCTGAAATCTAGTTTTGAGAGTTTTTACCACATCATCACTTCTTTTTCTCCGTAGCAATCGTTCTCTCGCCAGTGAGTCGGGAGTATCTAAATAAAAAATAATAACGCGATGTTCAGGAAGTTCTCCAAAAAATCTCCAATAACGATAAATTTGTGCACTCGTTCTCAGTATTCCATCCAAAATTATCGTGTCATACTTTTTTATTGCTTTTTTAATTTCAGGAAACATGAGTGAGTATGTAATAACATGAGGAATCATTTTTCCTTTTGCAACTAAACTAATTATTCTCTCATCCTTTTTTTGGCGCTGCTCAATACACTCTCGAATAACGGCACCAGCCGATATTGCAATCCCACCTGTGTATTTTTCAAGCAATTGTGCGTGCGTCCCCTTACCAGCACCCGGTGGTCCCATGATAATTATTATAGTTTTCATAGTATGTTGGAAATTAAAAAAACACCCGGGAAAAACCCAGGTGTTTTTGAAAATACACTACCCACAAATTTTTTAATATTGTGTGGGATGTGCATATACGATGATTATACTACATCGTACTTGTTCATGGAAAGATGTGATTGAATTTGTTTAATAATTTCAATAACCACCGATACCACAATCAAGATAGATGTACCACCGATTGATAAACTTTTTGAACCAGTAAATGCCTGTACAACAAGTGGAAGAACCGCGATCACACCCAATGAAAGTGAACCGAAGAACAAAACGCGATACGCTACTGTTCTAATGTAATCTTCCGTTGGTTTACCTGGACGAATGCCCGGAATAAATCCACCTTGTCGTTGCATATTTTCAGCAATCTTTTCTGGTTGGAATACAATTGAAGTGTAGAAGTATGAAAATACGACCACCATTACAAAGTATGTAATTCCGTAATAGATTTGATTACCAAAGAAGGCAATAACTCCTTGCGCAACTGATACCAGCCATGCACTTTTTGCGTGAACCAAGAATTGCGCAACAATCGTTGGAAAAATTACCAATGAAAGTGCAAAAATAATTGGTACCACACCGCCAATATTTACACGAATAGGAAGTTTTGATGCAACACCACCACTTCCACCGCGCACATGACGTGCATACACAACATCAATATTACGTTGTGCTTCTGATAAATATACCACTCCCACAACTGTCGCAATTAAGGCAAGGCCAAATAACACATAGGTTAGCCAGTCTCCTGTATATTGCAAAGCGAGCTGTGAAATCAATTGAGGAAATCCTGCAGCAATACCTGCAAAAATCAAGATTGAAATACCGTTACCAATTTTTCGTTCACTAATCAATTCTCCTAACCACATTAAAAACACCGTACCGGCAGTAACCGTCAAAAGCACTAAGAAAAGTGTTTGACCGTCAAAACCAGTTAAGAGTTGTGGTTGAGATTGACGAATGAGCAAAATAGTACTGTAACCTTGAATGAACGCAAGTGGCACCGTGAGATACCGCGTATATTGATTCATTTTCTTTTGTCCTGTTTCCCCTTCTTTTGATAATTCCTCAAGGCGAGGAACAATCATAGTCATGAGTTGCATGATAATCGAAGCGGTGATGTAAGGACCAACACCCAGCACAATGATTGAGAAGTTTTTAAGTGTACCACCCGAAAAGATATCGAGAAGTCCAAGTAATTGACTGCTCTCAAAAAAAGCACGAAGACCAGAAACATCTATTCCCGGTAAAGGAATATGCGCCAATACTCTAAAAATAAAGAGAAGAAACGCAACGAATAACAATGAATTGCGTAAATCTTTTGTTTTCCAAAGTAATGACAATCGAGCAAATGACATGTGTGGTGCTATTAGGCAATAGTGCCGCCCGCAGCTTCAATGCGTGCGCGAGCTCCCGCGGTCAACTCACAATCTACAAATGAAAATTTCTTTGTGAGAGTTCCACTTCCTAAAATTTTAACTCGTGATTGTGCGTACTCTATCAATCCTGCTTTTTTCAAAGTTTGAGGAGAAACACGAGCACCATTTTCAAACACGCGTTCAATTTCAGTAATTGATACCACTTCTGGTTTAGCTTTAAATGATTTAAATCCGCGAAGTTTTGGAATTTGTTGAATGAAACGACGCAAAGCGTGTTCCTTCATACCACCGCTGCCACTTCGTGAACTTTGTCCTTTCATGCCGCGACCTGAATATGAACCTGCTGACGCATCTCCACGACCACGACGAACGCGAGGTTTTTTGTGTGAAGGATGTGCAATTGTATGTAATGAGATTGCCATATACGTTAATTAAAGTAGGTTATTATTTTGTCGCGACCTTTTTGCGATTAGCTTTTGATTGTTGCATTTTGCGTAATCTCCATGTTCCTGCAGCTAACGTTGATAATGCTTTAAAGGTAGCATGCACATTGTTGATCTTGTTTCCTGAACCCAATGTTTTACCACTGATGTTTGGAATACCGGCAAGTTCAAGAACGATACGTGCAGTACCTCCTGCAATAACACCTGAGCCACTTGGAGCTGGTTTTAACAAAATACGTGCAGCTTTAAATTTAGTTTCAATTGCGTGTGGGATGGTTTGTTTCACCATAGGCACCGTAATCAAACTTTTTTCTGCTTTACGAACTGCTTTACCGATAGCTGCTTGTACGTCAGCACCTTTTGCAATAGCGTAACCTACCAAACCTTGGCGATTACCAACTACCACACAAGCGCGGAAACTCATACGTTTTCCACCTTCAGTAACACGTGTCACACGAGCGAGTTCTACCACACGTTGATCGTAAGGAGAACGTTCGCGTTCACGATTTCTGTCTTTATTATTGTTGTTGTTTCGTGGTTTACCTGCTGCCATAGACTAAAAGATTAGACCTCCATCACGAGCACCATCTGCTACTGCAGATACACGACCAGTGTAGATATATCCACCGCGGTCAAATACTACGTGAGTGATTTTTAATTCTGCTGCCTTCTTTGCAAGTAACGAGCCGACTGCGTATGACATCGCGACCTTTCCTTTGCGGTCATTAGCTGTGTCAGCTTTCACTTCTTTGCTGTGTGCACTGCAAAGTGTTTTGCCGGTTTCGTCATCAATCAATTGCGCAAATACATAGCGCAAACTGCGGAAGACGCTCAAGCGTGGGCGTGCTGCGGTTCCCGAAACTTTAGCACGAACGCGTGCGTGGCGACGAGCGCGTTGCACGGTTTTTGTTGATGTTCCATGTCCTTGTTTCATATGGGTTTATTATTTACCGCCAGCCTTTGCTGCCTTACCCGCTTTAATCGTTACTTGTTCATCAATGTAACGAATACCTTTACCTTTATATGGTTCAGGTTTGCGGATTTTACGAATCTGACTTGCGACGAAGCCGACCAGCTGCTTGTCTATACCAGAAACCGTAATAAATGTTTTTTCAACAGTGATAGTAATGCCTTCTGGAATTGGAAATACGACTTCATGTGAGTATCCAACATCGAGGATTAAATTTTTTCCTTCGACTCGAACTTTATAACCCACACCGCGCGCTTCAAGTTGCTTGGTAAATCCTTCGGTTACTCCCTTAACCATGTTACGAAGTAATGCTCCGAATAATCCCCATAATGCGCGTTGTTCAACGTTTTGTTCTTCACGGACGCTGACTCGTGCTTCGTTTCCTTCCACAGAAACCACTACCGCAGGGTGAATATCAACGGTCAATTGTCCTTTTGGACCCTTAACAGTTAATACCTTCGCGTCTGCAGTTACCTGCACCCCCGACGGAATAGTTGTAATTTTTCTTCCAATTCTCGACATATATTGGTTTTAGTAGATCGTACAAATTAATTCTCCACCGATGTGTTCTTCTTTTGCCGTTTCACCAGTCATAAGACCTCGTGACGTTGAAAGAATTGCAACACCGTATGAATTACACACCGTAGGAATATCTTCCTTTTTTACATACACACGCAATCCTGGTTTGCTTGCACGAGTGATGCTTGTAATGCGTGATTGTCCGCTTACATACAACAATTCGATTGAAAGCATAGGTTTAGTCCCATTATCAACTTTCTCGACAGCGCCGACAAAGCCTTCTTGAGACAACAATTGTGCAATCGCGTGTTTTACTTTTGAGTATGGTAACACGATTTCCCCTTTGCGTACCGCACTCGCGTTACGAATTCGTGTCAACATGTCTGCGATAGGATCAGTCATCATATTTTTTTGTTTACCAAGAAGATTTGCGAACACCTGGAAGTTGTCCAGAGTTTGCTAATTCGCGGACACAGATACGGCACATATCGAATAGGCGCAAATATCCATGACGACGACCGCATCTCCAGCATCGGCGAATCTTGCGACTTGCAAATTTTGGTGTGCGTTTTGCTTTATTAATGTGAGCTGTAGTTGCCATAGATTATTTTTTTGATTCGGTAGCCTTGAAAGGAACACCGAGCGCTTCGAATAATGCCAAACCTTTTGCTTTCGACGCAGCATTGGTTATTACACTAACTTGCAAACCATGAGTATCAGTTGAATCTTCAATACGTGTTTCAGGGAATGGCATATGGTCTTTAAAACCAATGTGCAAATTTCCTTGAGCGTCTACCGAAGCTTTGCTGATACCACGAAAATCTGGGATACGAGGCATGGTGATTGCAATCATTTTTTCAAAAAAGTCATACATACGTTCTCCTCGTAAGGTAACCATCATACCAATGACAGAACCTTTGCGAAGTTTGAAGTTTGAAATTGACTTTTTAGCGACCGTATCAACTGGCTTTTGACCAGTAATACGTCCTAAGCTTGCACGAACGTGGTCCAAGAAGTTTGCTTCTTTGGTACGTTTACCAACACCCACATGCACCACAATTTTTACCATTTTTGGTAACGCATGTTTATTAGTAACACCAAGACTCTTTTTGAGTTGTGGTATCACTTCTTCATTGTATTTAGTAAGAATTGACATACGTTATTTATTTTGTGGTTTTTTCAGCCTTCGCTTTTTTTGCAGGCTTATCACCGGCAACAAGAGCTCGTTTGCTGAAGCGTACTGCTTTTTTGAGTTCTTCACTCCAAAGACCCACTTTTGAAACGTGGATTGGAGCTGAGAGCTCAACAATTTGACCTTTAGGATTTGAGTTTGAACGTGAGCGTAAGTGACGTTTCATGATATGAACACCTTCCACAACAACTTTTTCAAGTTGTGGGAAAGCTTGTAAAACCTTTCCGGTTTTTCCTTTGTCCTTACCAGAACGTACCATCACGACATCTCCGACTTTAATTCGTAATTTCATACAACTTCAGATGCCAATGAAATAATTTTTGTGAATCCTTGTGCACGTAATTCACGAGCTACCGGTCCAAAGATACGAGATCCTTTTGGTTCCTTGCTTTTTGCGTCAACGATAACTGCTGCGTTTTCTGAAAAACGAACACCAGTACCATCAGCACGCATTGTTTCTTTTACAGTGCGAACAAGAACAGCGTGTACCACATCTCCCTTTTTTACTAAACCACGTGGTAATGCTTCTTTTACTGAACAGGTCACGATATCCCCCACGCGACCATAACGCTTTTGATACCCACCATGTACACGAATAACAGCTAAGCGTTTTGCGCCACTGTTATCTGCGACAAGTAAGTGTGAACGAAGTTGTACCATACTATTTTGTATAGACGACCACAAAGCGCTTGTTAGCTGAATGTGGGCGTGAACTTTCAATTGTTACCGCATCTCCGACTTTAAATTGATTGCGTTCATCGTGTACCAAGTAGTCAGTGTATGTTTTCATACGTTTCTTATACTTTGCATCCATGATGACGCGTGAGATGCGAACTCTAACCGTTTTGTCTCCTGACTTTTTCACCACAACCCCTTCAAAGCGGCGAACCAACACTGTTGACTTTGATTTTGGAACAACGGTTGTTGCTTTTACAGTTTTCTTTTTTGGTGTAACCGTTTTCTTAACCTTTGCCGCAGCTGTTTTTTTGGCTACTGCTTTTTTGGTGGCAGCTGTTTTTGCTGTTTTCTTTTTTGCTTCTGCCATATTGGTTATGGATTAATAGTATTTTTCGCAAGAGTGATTGCTTTTACTGGCAACTTGTGAGTTGCAAGGGTAAATGCTTCTTTTGCGATTTCTGCTGAGACACCATCGACTTCGAACATTACTGTTCCTGGTTTCACGATTGCTACATAATGATCTACCCCACCCTTACCTTTACCCATTGGAAGTTCATTTCCTTTTTTGGTAATTGGCCAGTCTGGGAAGATACGGATCCACAATTTACCACCACGTTTTAATGTTCTGGTAATTGCGCGGCGTGCTGCTTCAATTTGTCTTGAATTTACACGACCATGTTCGAGTGATTTCAACCCGAACGCACCAAAGTCAACTGACACTTTTGAGGACGCCATACCTTTGTTTCGACGTCGTCCTTTATGCCACTTGCGGTGTTTTACTTTTTTAGGCATCAACATAGTGAGGAAAATTAATCACGTTTTTGTTGAAAAACATCACCACGATATACCCACACTTTAATACCGATGACACCGAAGTTTGTGAAAGCTTCTGAGTGTGCGTAATCGATATCAGCGCGCAAGTTTTGTAATGGAATTTTACCCCATGACAATGTTTCGCGGCGTGCAATTTCTGCACCATTCAAGCGACCACCCATGATCACGCGAGCACCGAGTGCTCCGCCATCACGTTGAATGCGTTCAAGTGTTTGTTTCATGACGCGGCGAAATGGCATACGCTTTTCAATTTCATTTGCCATTTGTTGACCAACAACATGAGCTGAAAGATTTGGTTTTTTAAGTTCAACGATACTAATGCGAACTTTTCTTTTACCATCCAAGACGTCCTTTTCAATTTTCTTAGTAAGATCTTCAATACCACTTCCTCCACGACCAATCATTAAACCTGGGCGAGCAACAGTGATTTGTAATGACACATCGCCATTGTGGTCTCGTTCAATTTTGATTTGATCAATTCCAGCTTCTTTACCAATCTTACGAATGAATTTTCTGATTTTAACATCTTGTTGCACGAAATCACGATATTCCTTTGAACCCAAGCGTGAATACCAGCGTGAAGGCCATGTATAAATAACTTGTGTACGGAATAGTGTAGGATGTACTTTGTGACCCATAGGTTATGATGTTTTCTTAGTAGTTTTTCGTACTGTCTTTTTTGCGACCTTTGCTTTTGGAGCTTCTTCCACAACTTTTTCTTCCTTCTTTGCAGTGAGACTGCTCAAAGTGAGTGAAATGTGGCTGGTTCGTTTACGAATTATTTCTGCACGTCCTTGTGCACGAGTGTCTTGGCGTTTAAGCATTGGACCTTCGTCTACACGGATCATGCTGATTTTCAAACCCATTGGATCAAGTTTGAAATTGTGAGCGGCGTTAGCCATTGCACTTTTCAATAATTTGGTAACGGCGAGAGCTGCACCTTTATTTGCTGTTTGTAAGCGGATTAATGCTTCAGGTACCGCAGCTCCACGGATTAAGTCCACAACGAGGCGAACTTTACGTGGGGCAATGCGGACGAAGCGTGCGTATGCATGTACTTCCATATGCTTTATTTACCACCCTTTCCTGCTGGTGTATCTTTTTGTAATTTTCCACCATGACGCACAAATTTGCGTGTTGGTACGAATTCACCTAATTTATGACCTACCATATTTTCCACAGCGACCACTGGAATATGTTCTTTACCATTGTGTACTGCGAATGTGTATCCCACCATTTCTGGTCTGATAACACTTCGGCGGCTCCAAGTTTTAATTACTGAAGCGCCCGGCTTTACTGCCGCTACCTTCTTTAACAATTTTTCGTCCGTGAACGGACCTTTTTTAAGACTTCGTGGCATAGAGACTAGCGTTTTGATTCGTAGCGACGTTGTACAATAAATTTGTCGCTCCATTTATTAGGTGTACGTGTGCGAACACCAAGTGCATGTTTACCCCATGGAGTTTTTGGATATGGCAAACCAATTGAGTTTCGACCTTCACCACCACCGTGTGGATGGTCAACTGGGTTCATTACCTTACCACGAACTGTTGGACGGATACCGCGATGACGTGAACGTCCTGCTTTACCCCATCGAACTAAGTTGTGATCTGGATTACTAACTCGTCCAACCGTTGCCATACATTCAGCACTGATTTTACGAACTTCACCTGAAGGAAGTTTTACTAAAGCGTAATCACCTTCAAGAGCACGTAATTGTGTTGAGTTTCCAGCACCGCGAACAATTTTTCCACCTTTACCAGCTTGCAATTCAATGTCATGTACTTCGATACCAACAGGAATGTTGCGTAATGTTGTACGGTTACCAACTTGCAAGTCGATAGGATTTTTTGAAGAAACAACGACATCGCCCACTTTTACCCCTTCTGCTGCTAAGCTGTAGCGTTTTTCACCATCAGCATACGCGAGTAACATGAGACGAGCGCCGCGACCTGGATCGTATTCAAGCGCTGTTACTGTTGCTTGAACATCGAATTTGTTGCGTAAGAAGTCAACGATACGGATAAAGCGTTTTTCACCGCCTCCACGATGACGCATCGCAATTTTACCCCATGATCTTCCTGCTTTTTCTTTTCTAATCATTACCAAACTTTTTTCTGGACGTTTTTTGGTCAACTCTTTTGTTGTGTTGACACTTGAGATCCGGCGTCCCGGAGATGTAGGTCTATATTGTTTAATAGCCATATGTTTATGCACCAATGTTCAAGACATCGCCTTCTTTCAAATATACAAATGCTTTCTTTGTATCTTGGCGTTTACCTTGGAAGCGACCGAAGCGAACTTCTTTACCAAGATTGTTCACTACGTTTACGCGCACTGGTTTAATTTTTGATACTTTGTAAATTGCTGCTGCAACATCACGTTTCGTCGCAGTCTTCTTAACTTTGAAGGTGTGCACATTCATTCCTTTTTGGATTACTGATTTTTCAGTAGTCACTTCAGAAACAATGACACTTCCTTCCCAAACTTTTTGCGCCACATCAGCTTGTTTTGCACTTTCAATTTCTTTCTTTTTAGCTTCTCCAACATCTTTTACCGGAGAAACATTTGCTGCTGATTTTTTAAATAATTTTTCTAAGATTGCCATATGATATTATTTAGCCAAACGAGCAGTTACAATTTCTAATGCATCAAGTGATACGACGACCTTTTTTGCTTTAATGACTTGTCCTGCGTTTACATCTGAAGCTCGAATGATTTCAACATTAGGAATGTTGTTAAATGATCGAACAACTTTTGTATCATTGTTGTGAACAACAAGGATTTTTTCTTCAGGAACAACTTTAGTAACGAATTCTGCTGCAACTTTTGTTTTTGGTTGTTCAAAGCTCCATGCGTCGACAAGGATAAGGTTGTTTTCTCGAACGCGATCTGAGAGCAATACCGCCAATGCCTTTTTAGCCGCTGCTTTATTTACTTTCTTTGAGAACACGCGTCCATTAGTTGGACCAAATGTTACACCACCACCAACCCACAATGGAGAACGGATAGAACCATGACGAGCACGGCCTGTTCCTTTTTGTTTCCATGGTTTTTTACCACCACCATTTACATCTCCACGTCCTTTTGTGTGAGCAAGTACTTGGCGTGCGTTTGCAGCATATGCAGTCACTACATCATGCACAAGAGCCGCATTTGCTGGAGCATTGAAAATAGCATCGCTAATTTCATGTGTTCCAACTTTTTCGCCTTTCAATGAATACAAATCGAGTTTCATATTATGCTGTTACGGTTGATTCTTGTGTTTCTGTAGCAGGTTCGACTTTCTCTGCTTTTACAATAATGTTTTGTGCCGTTGTTTTTCCTTTACCATCAATTGATAAAAGTCCTCCACGCGCACCAGGAATTGCTCCTTTAATATAGATAACTTGTTTTTCTGCATCTACGCCGACAATTTCAAGGTTTAAAACCGTTACTTGGTTTGTTCCCATGTGTCCTGCCATGCGTTTACCTTTTTGCACAGGACCTTGGCGTTTTGAACCAATTGAACCTGGCATACGAAGTTGGTCCTTATGACCATGAGATGCTGGAGAACCACCAAAATGATGACGTCTCACCACACCTTGAAAACCTCGTCCTTTTGAAATACCGGTTACTGAAACTTTGTCACCAATTTCGAAGATTGAAACATCCCATGCGTCACCGCGTGAGAAATTTTCACCTGCTTCAGTGTCAAAGTCACGTAACACTTTAAATGATGGAAGACCTTTCAAGTGATTTACTTGTGGTTTCGCAAGATTTTTTGCGGTTCCAAAACCAACTTGAACTGCTGCAATACCATCTTTTTCTTTTGTGCGGATTTGGGTCACCGCACATTGACCAGACTGTACCATCGTTACCGGAATTTGATTTCCTTCTTTGTCGAAGATACGAGTCATCGATACTTTGGTACCGAGAATACGTTTCATAAATGCGAGAGGTAGAGTTTTGCTCTACATCACTTAGCGCAAACTTCGTTTACGCATATTAATAAAATAAAAACCTTGTATCTCTAATGATACAAGGCGCCTACCTCACGACAAACTGTTTTGATAGCATGAAACACCCGATTGTGTATCCGAGTGAATTGTATATCAGAATAGTGTTGTTGTTTGTGTTGGCACCTCGATTAAATCTTTGGTTTGAGTCGATATGTTTTCCCGTATTAGTGGATCTTATATCATTTCAAACGAAGACGTATAAATTAGAAATTACCTTATCCCCCTCTCCCTCCAAGAAAAATATTTTCTTGGAGGAAGCAAGGACAAGCCTTACATCTTTATCTCTACATTTACCCCTGCTGGCAAGTTCAAGTTCATGAGATTGTCAACTGTCTTTGGGTTAGGATTAATGATGTCGAGAAGACGTTTGTGTACGCGCACTTCGAATTGTTCACGAGCGTCTTTGTGGACGAAGGTTGAACGATTCACCGTAATTTTCGTTTTTGCTGTAGGTAATGGAACTGGACCAATTACTTGAGCACCAGTTCTTTGTGCAGCTTCCACGATTGATTTCACTGATTGATCGACAATCTTGTGATCAAAAGCGTGGATTTTGATACGAATGCGGCCCCCCTCCTGCGCGCTTTTCTTTGGTTTTGAGACTGTAGCAGGCATGTGAGTAAAATTAGAGAACTAATCAAAAGAATTTTTTATTTAAGAATTTTTGTGATAACACCAGCACCTACCGTACGACCACCTTCACGAATGGTGAACTTTTGTCGTTCTTCCAAAGCGATAGGAGTGATCAATTTAACCGTAGCTTGGAAAGTGTCACCAGGCATAACCATTTCAGCGCCAGCCTTCAAGGTAACTTCACCAGTCACATCAGTTGTACGGATGTAGAATTGTGGTTTGTAACCAGTTGTGAATGCTGTGTGGCGTCCACCTTCTTCTTTAGTAAGAGCGTAAATTTCAGTTTCGAATTCGCTGAATGGAGTAACAGTTCCTGGTTTGCAGAGAACCATACCACGTTCTACTTCATCGTATTTGATACCGCGGAGTAATAAACCTGCGTTATCTCCTGCGCGACCTTCATCGAGTTGTTTGTTGAACATTTCGATACCGGTTACCACAGTCTTTTTAACATCACCGAATCCGATAATATCAACTTCTTCGTTCAAGTGAATGATACCACGTTCGATACGACCTGTTACCACTGTTCCACGACCTTCAATTGAGAAGACGTCTTCAACTGGCATCAAGTATGTTTTATCTGTTGCACGTACTGGTTCTGGAACTTGAGTGTCTAATACATTCAAAAGATCCAAAATTGGTTTTGCGCTTGCTTCATCAGTTGGGTTTTCAAGAGCTTTCAAAGCTGAACCACGGATAATTGGAGTTGTGTCTCCTGGGAAGTCGTACTTTTTGAGCAAGTCGCGAATTTCTTCTTCAACAAGATCAATAAGTTCTGCATCTGACACCATGTCTACTTTGTTCAAGAAGACAACGATTTGAGGCACACCCACTTGGCGAGCGAGCAAAATATGTTCGCGAGTTTGTGGCATTGGACCATCAGTAGCTGAAACTACGAGAATCGCCGCATCCATTTGAGCAGCACCCGTGATCATGTTTTTCACGTAGTCTGCGTGTCCTGGACAGTCGATGTGTGCGTAGTGACGAGTAGCTGTTTCGTATTCTACGTGCGCAGTATTAATGGTAATACCACGAGCTTTTTCTTCAGGAGCTGAATCGATTTCAGCAACTGATTTCTTTTGGGCACTGTTACCTTGCGCTGCTGCAACGGTTAAAATTGCTGCTGTCAAAGTGGTCTTACCGTGGTCAACGTGACCGATAGTACCTACATTGACGTGAACTTTGCTGCGATCAAATATTTCTGCCATAAGCCTTATTGACTAAATTAAGCCTAAATTATTAATTAAGTTGGTGACGAAAGTATACCATGCACTTGATTTATTTGCAAGCCCTATTTGTGGGTATTTCCACAGATTTACTGTGGTTGCCCTTCTAAAGGCTCAATATACCAAGCATCTTCCAGTGGAATTTCAATTTCATCTTTTCGAATTTCTACTGGTTTTTCTGTATCCCCCCCTATTTTACCATCATTTTTAGCCTGAAGGCGTTCATACTCATCCAGAGTAATGAGTACTACTGCTTGCTCACTTTGCGGGTCAATAACCACACATCGTTCCCCCCTCACAGCCAATTGAATCGCCTGATTCCACCATGATGTCCCCTTCATAGAAAATTGATTATTTTTTACGACCTTCAACGATCGCATTTTTCACGTTGTTTGGTGCTTCTTGGTACTTACCAAATTGCATACTGTAACTTGCACGACCTTGTGTCATCGAGCGCATTTCAGTTGCGTATCCAAACATTTCAGCAAGTGGAACTTCAGCTTCGATAATACGCGTTCCTTTACGTTCACGCATTTCCATGATTTGTCCACGTTTTGAATTTAAGTTTCCAATAACATCACCCATGAATTGTTCAGGAACCATCACTTCTACATTCATAATAGGTTCAAGTAGTGCAAGACCCGCGTCTTTTGCTGCTTCTTGGAAACCCATTGAGCCGGCGATTTTAAACGCCATTTCATTAGAGTCCACATCGTGGTATGAACCATCGACTAAGGTAACCTTCACATCAAGTACTGGGTAACCAGCAAGCACACCACGTAATGATGCTTCGCGTGCACCTTTTTCAACTGCTGGGATATACTCATGAGGAATTGCGCCTCCTTTAATTGCATCAACAAATACAAATCCGCTTCCTCGTTCACCTGGTTCAATATCGAGCACCGCGTGTCCATATTGACCACGACCACCTGTTTGGCGAATATATTTTGAATTTGCATGTCCTTTACCGGTAATTGTTTCTTTATATGCAACTTCAGGTTTACCAACGTTGACTTCAACTTTGAATTCACGTTTCATGCGTTCAACTAACACATCAAGGTGAAGTTCGCCCATACCACTAATAATGGTTTGCATGGTTTCTTCATCAGTGTACACGCGGAAACTTGGATCTTCTTCAGCAAGTTTTTGTAATGCAACACCCATTTTTTCTTGGTCACCTTTTGTTTTTGGTTCAACAGCCATCGAAATAACTGGTTCTGGGAAAATCATTTGTTCCAAAATCATTGGATGATTTTCATCAGAAAGTGTGTGACCGGTAAAGGTATTTTTTAAACCAATTGCAGCTGCAATATCTCCTGACTGTACTTCATCAATATCTTCACGAGAATTTGCATGTAAGCGAACCAAACGACCAATACGTTCACGTTCCCCCGTAAAGGTATTTAATACAAATGAACCTGTTTTTAAGGTACCTGAATATACACGGAAGAAAGTTAAGCGGCCCACAAATGGATCAACTGCAACTTTAAATGCAAGAGCTTGGAATGGCTCGCTGTCATCTGGTTTTGCAACAAGTTCAACTTCTGGATTGTTAGCATCTTTTCCTTTTGCAGGTTCAATGTCTAGTGGTGATGGAAGATATGCAACCACCGCATCCAGCATTTGTTGAACCCCTTTATTTTTCAACGCACTACCACACAAAATTGGAATAAGTTGGAATGAAACGGTTGCGCGACGAAGTGCTGCTTTTAATTCTTCTGGAGTGAACGTTCCCCCATCCAAATAACGGTTCATTAAATTTTCATCAGTTTCTGCAATTCTTTCAATGAGTTCACCGCGATATTTTGCAGCTTTTTCTTTCATGTCAGCTGGGATTTCTGTTATTTCAACTTCTTTACCCATGTCATCTTTGAAAAGAAAAGCTTTTTCATCAATCAAATCAATCATTCCTAAAAAGCCACCTTCTGCACCAATAGGAAGTTGAATTGGTACTGCACTTTTGGTTAAGCGTTCATGAATTGAATTCACGTCTGCGTAAAAATCTGCTCCCGTACGATCGAGTTTATTAATAAAACAAATACGAGGAACGTTGTAATCATCTGCATAGCGCCAGTTGGTTTCTGATTGTGGTTCCACACCAGCCACACCATCAAACACCACAACTGCTCCATCAAGTACACGCAATGAGCGTTTAACTTCAATAGTAAAATCAATATGTCCTGGAGTATCGATCAAGTTTACTCGATGATCATTCCAAAAACAGGTGGTAGCTGCTGAGGTAATGGTAATACCACGTTCACGTTCTTGCTCCATCCAATCCATGGTTGCTTCTCCTTCATGAACTTCACCAATTTTGTGTTTTTTACCTGTGTAAAACAAAATACGTTCTGATACTGTTGTTTTACCAGCATCAATATGAGCAATAACACCAATATTTCTAATTTTTTCTAATGGAAATTGTCGTGGCATAATATTAAAAGTAGTTTATAAACGGCAATCCGCTCGTTGCCCGAGCGGATATTTGTGCATATTAGCGGGCAAAATGAGCGAACGCGCGGTTTGCCTCTGCCATTTTTTGGACATCTAATTTCTTTTTCACTGCATCACCTTCATTATTCGCAGCCAAAAGTAATTCGTTTGCGAGTTTTTGAGCCATTGGTGCGCCCTTTTTTGAGCGAGTTGCAGTGAGGATCCAACGGAATGCGAGCGATTGTCGACGTTCTGGACGTACAGTTTGAGGAATTTGGTAATTTGCACCAGCTACACGTTTTGAACGGGTTTCAATGGTTGGCCCCACATTCTTGATAGCTTTCACAAATACTTCAATTGCTCCACCTGGTGTCTTTTCCGTATCCTTCTCTTCAATAATTTCTAGTGCATCGTACACTACTTTTTGTGCGATAGCTTTTTTACCATCGTACATCAAGGTGTTAATGAATTTTGATAATTGAATTGAGTTGAATTTTGGATCTGCTTTGATGTTGCGTTTAGGTGTTTTCTTGTGTCTCATATCCTATTTCTTACCGCCCTTTGGACGTTTCACACCGTACATACTACGGCTCTTCTTACGATTTTCGACTCCTGAAGCATCGTACACACCGCGAACGATGTGGTAACGAACACCCGGCAAATCGCGAACACGTCCTCCACGAACTAACACGATTGAATGTTCTTGTAAGTTATGACCAATACCAGGAATGTATGCCCAGACTTCAGCACCGTTTGAAAGGCGCACGCGGGCAACCTTACGGATAGCTGAGTTAGGTTTCTTCGGTGTTTTGGTGGTAACTTTCACACAAACGCCGCGTTTAAAAGGACTTGCGTACCATTTAACTTTGCGATGCAAAGTGTCATAGCCTTTAGCAAGTGCTGGTGATTTTGACTTTCTCTTGATAATTGTGCGTCCTTTGCGGACAAGTTGTTGTACTGTTGGCATACGAAATGTGCCGCTACTATAGCTTTTTTCCTCTCCACAGTCAAGAGGTTTTTTAATATCTGGTATGTGGACAATAAAAAAGGGGTAAGAAACACCTACGATGAGCCCGTGAGCTTCGTAGGGTTCTTACCCTTAAACCTATCTTTTTACACAGTATTCTGCACAAGCACCCGCAATATCAGGAATCAAGCAATCGTCATTGTTCACCGTTTCACAGGCAAACCTAATAGCGAGATCTTGTATACTTGTATCCCCACCTTGTGGGATCGTTTGTTTCTCAACGAGCAACTGCAAAACCCTCTGTCCATCCTTTGAAGGCCCATTACTCAACGCAACTGCCTCTTTGAGTTGAACTTCGTGATTTTCAGTTCCCATTGTTTTTGTAATCCAGAGCGATGCTTTGTTCAAACCATTTTTAGAAGCGTCTCCTATCGCATCAACAAACGTCACGAATGAGTTGTTGATTTGGTCAGAATCATGCTTCATAAAACGGTAGAGTCCGTGAGCAATCACCCATGACACAATTGACGTGAGCAAGAAATATGCAAGCCAACGAGCAACCTTTGGCGGTTTTTCTTTCCAGCCAGCTTGCTGAAAGGCAAGAAATACCATCATTGCAAAGATAACCATCGGCGACCATGGAACTGCTTCCAATGGCAAAAGTCCCACAATGGAGCAATATACACCAGCCCATGCCAGCTTATCGCCCAACATTTTCTTCAAATCATCAATGTACTCGTCAGTTATTGTAGCTGGAAAGGTTTTCCCTTCTTCAATCATAGAAACGATGAAGTTGGGTATATACCCGACAACACTAAATACCCTTCGCAACAACATCACTCCTACCATTGAAGACATGTAAATAAGCAACAGCATTACCGCAATCATGAATGTCATGAATACGGAAATACCCTTTGCAAAACTGATTACTGCCGGAACATAGAAATGTCCTGTTGGTCCAAAGATGTAGTAACACAATGTTAGTAGTGTAACCCACACTACAAGTACTACTCCAAACCGAATCAACAATTCCGTTACTGACAATGCTGCCGTCATGCCATCCTTGGCTACCGCAGCAATCAAATTACCCTGAGATTGGTTATTCGTGTTACTCATGGACATGCTCCTAGTTCAACCCAATCAATTTCATCAGAATTGAACCATTTTTTGCTTTTTTGAAGCGTTCGTCAGCATCCTGAACATACGCTTGTATTTCTGGATCCTGTCCTTTTTTCTCACCCATTCCCAACATATTCTTAATCCCCGTCACAAAACCACCACCCAATCCTCGCGATTCCAACATGGATCTTGCAATAGTTCGACGTGTTTCATGGTCAGGTGCATTGGCGAGTGCATGAAATTCCTCTTCCTTATCAGCTTGCGCAAGAAAATGCTGGGCTTCAGTAGGGTGTTCATTTCCCCACCACTTCACAAAATCGTATACAAGCCTCACTTTCCCCGGATATTTTTCACCAAATTTTCCAAGAGCTTCTGCTCCCGACGATTTGACTTCTTTTTTTGCGGTTTTTGCGCCGTGAGCATCGTGCCCATGCGCATCATGGCCTCCACCGCCGTGGCCCGTTTCGTGCTCTCCCATGGCTTCCTCCTTTTGAAGGCCTTGGAGAATACTTCCGCAAAAGCGACACCTTGTCGCCAGCGGCACCCTCTGAGCTTTTACTTGCTCGAGAGTTCTTTTGATCGGGTTCTTTTCATTTAACGCCGCCATCATGATGCAATCAGCAAGGTGTGCAATTGCGTCACCATCTTCAAGCACCACTTGGCACATAATCTTAAATTTCTCTTCGATTTTTGCGGCAGCAGATTTTGCTGATTTTTCCACATCATCATGAGAATCAAGTTTTCCCTTGTTATAAAGATCCGTCAGCTCAAACGCCACTTCTTCAAGTGCTTCACCTACAATACGGTTTACAATTGGATTTTTGAATGCCAGTGCCCCTGAGGACAACTGCAAACCCAAAAGCCCCAACTGCACCGGCACTTTGATTCCCAAAGCTTTGGGTCCAAAGTGCATGTAATGAGCGTCTCCTGATCGATCAAAGGAAACCATATTATGAACAGCCTTATTATTGGCAAACACTTGCTTGACGGCGTTACGCCACCAATACTCAAGTGGAGCGCCCACAATACCAGCGAGGCGACTTACGCCACCATCGCCTTTTTTTGCACTGTGAGCGTCGTGCCCGTGCACATCATGATGAACTTTCGATTTTTCAACTGTTGTTGTTTTTGGTTTCTTTTTATCGTCATGGTGGGTTGGATTTCCCACAGGACACCTCCTTGTCAAAGACCTTCTGGAGTTCCGCGCGGTATTCGCGTCGGTTTCCAGCTCTTGAGCATAGCTGTTTTTACGTGTTTTGTCAATCTTAAAACCCTAATAATACTGAGGCGAGTCCGTTTACCAATGGTCCAATAATCTTTGAAATTACCCCTAACAAGAGGATAAAAATGATGATTCCATAATTTTCGAGCGCATTCTGTATGTTTCTCCAAGAATGTGGGAAAAAAGCAAAAAGCACTTTTGAACCATCAAGTGGCGGAATGGGGAGTAAATTGAAGATCATTAACCCACAATTCACATACACCAAAACACTGAGTACTTGCGCCAAATTTCCGCCGACAACCTGAGCGATCATTCCAAATACAACCGCCAATAAAAGATTGGAAAGTGGACCAGCTGCTCCCACAATTGCGCTCCCCATTTTAGGTGCTTTTTTTAGGTTATAGGGGTTAAAAGGGACTGGTTTTGCATACGCGAACATACTCTGACCCCCTGTCGCAATTAGCAAAACGAGTGGGAGCGCTAAAGTACCCAATGGATCAATGTGAGGAAACGGGTTAAGGGTTAATCTCCCTGCCAAACGAGGAGTCGGGTCGCCGAGGGTATTTGCCGCAAAGGCATGACCAAATTCATGAAAAATTGCAGAGGGTATTACAAAGGCAAAATACAATAGTAAAATAAGTGGATCCATACAATTGACAAAAAAGTTTCTAAACGTTACAGTATATCCACATTATTGTAGCGCATCAGCGTAAACTATTAAAGAAATTGTATGGCACGCATTTGTCAATTGTGCGTTAAAGGTGCAAATCGCATCAAATCACGCAGCAAATCAAACATCGCAACCGTGAAACACCAACAAGTCAACTTACAAAAGAAGTCGGTGCTCGGCATGAGACTTCGTATTTGTACCGGTTGTATCAAAACCATGAAACGCGCACAAGCATA
Organism: uncultured Gammaproteobacteria bacterium; assembly: GCA_964622665.1. Classification (GTDB taxonomy): domain Bacteria; phylum Patescibacteriota; class Patescibacteriia; order Magasanikbacterales; genus CAZUUO01. The sequence goes on from CAZUUO010000013.1 coordinate 20,790, forward strand.
AAAACTTGTCCACATCTCCTTAAAATCGCCTCGTGCGATTTTTTGTTTACCATAATAAAAACACACCCTTATCTACGATTACTCGTTCACAAGAGTGTGTATAAGACGATTGATCCCACGATGCGAGAAAAACCTTGATGTCACAAAACCGTTTGCACGGCCTTAGAACGCGCTCGCTTTCCAAGGAAATTGAGTATAAGTTCTATACGACAAAGGATGTAAAGTTTCTTAAAACACATCGCACTATCAATCTATAGTATTGTAACGCCGCAATAAATCAGAGTCAACAAAAAACCGTGCATAGATTGCACGGCTCTTTTTTTAGGACCACACCCATTCTTCCGAACGTTTGTAGCTGTGAATTTGTTCTTTCGCAAACCAGTGCGCAATTTCATGTTCTGCTTCTTCTGGAGTTTCAGACGCATGAATCAAGTTCATAATTGCACGTTTATTTTTATTGGCACTTACCGCACTTTCCACTGAGAAGTCTCCGCGGATTGTTCCCATTTCTGCCATTGCAGGAATGGTGTGACCAACGAGTTT
>CAZUUO010000014.1:0-10683 GCA_964622665.1 uncultured Gammaproteobacteria bacterium
CGATAGTGCCTAAATCAATAGCACACTATATACTCATCAGTAATCGTATTGATCCACTTAAAAATATTGCCGATTGCACCAAAAAAGAAATTGAAAAAATTGTTGATACTCTGCACGGCATGCCATTTCATGTCATTGGGCGCGGAGCAGGAGACGAATTTGTAACCGCAGGCGGTGTTGAAACCAGCGAAGTCTCACCACAACGTATGGAATCCCTCATAACACCAGGACTATTTTTTGCAGGAGAAATTTTGAATATTGATGGATTTACCGGTGGATATAATTTGCAAGCGAGTTGGGCGACCGGTCGTTTAGCAGGATTAAGCGCTATAAAATAAAAAACTCGAGTCGTACTCGAGCTTATTGTAATCTCTTGGGACATCTCATACGAAGATATCTCTTCAGTAAAATTATATCTCGCACCTCTTGGTATACAAAAAAAATACCAGAAATAAATATTACCCCCGCATTGACAGGCGGAACGTAGGTCCACCACATTTCTTTCAAGTAATCTATCATGCGTACCAATGCACAACAATTTTCTCTCCTTCGACAATGTGCATGATCTCTCCATTCTGACCATGCAAAATATACATTGAGAATCGCGCCAACTCCAGACAAAAAAATATAGAAACCGAAGGCAACAGTGATCCACGGCGATCTCCCTACAATATCGTGATAGAATATTGCACAAAGAATCAATGGAATAATAGTGAGGACAGTAGTAAAAAAGGTAAGCAAAACATAATAATATTTGTCGTACTTAATCACATGTTTACTTGTTATCATGTCGTACCTCCCCCATCAAGGAACTGGAGCGATCATAACAAATTCCCCATAAAAGTCAACAAATTATTCCTGTAATAAACTGTTTTCAAATAATTCCAATTCCCCCTTCATTCTTTCAGGATCCCAGGGTTTTCGGGCTAATAAAATATAATCCTCTAAAATTCTAAAAAAATTAAGTATCGTTTTAACTGCCTCAATACGTTTTCGAGAAAGATGCGAAACATTACCTTGAAAATATCTACTAAGGAAAAGTTCTTCTTGATTTTGGGTAAATTGACATCCTGCAAAAAGTCTACCAATATCCGTTTCAGGAACATCAGATCCTGCACACTCCCAATCAATAAGACACACACCTTTCTTAGTCAAAAGCATGTTCTCAGACTTTAAATCCGCATGGCACAAAGTGAATTTTTTACAATCAACAAAATATACAGCCTGTTCTTGTGACCATACTGATAATTTCTGTTTTACTCTATTGTACACTTCAACAACTTTTGCTATCCCATGGAGTCCAGAATACTTCTCTATCTGTTTGTCTTCTCCATCAGCAAATTCATTAAAAATATCGAAGGAATAAGGTAACTCATCTTCTGGAGGAAATGAACTCCCCGAAGTATCAAAACTAAACGAGTCGTGTAGCTTTTGCAAAACATCAGCCATCGAAACCACAATATCATCTGTAATTTCACCAATCACTTCACCTTCAACAAAATCAACAATGATGAAATGTTGTTCAAGATATTTATGTTCAGCATCCAAAAAATAGGCATGAGGCGCAATCTGCAAAGATTCAAGCATCTGCAGGCAAGTGAACTCGTGTTCTTTAATACGCCACAAATTTTTAAGTGGATAATAATTAACCCGAGCTAAATATTTACGACTTTCAGTAGAAACAAGATATAAAAAATTTCCACCACCCTTTTTAAAATAGGTAACAGAAAATACTTGATTCTGTAACATTGCAAAAACTTCTTCCTCTAAAATAGCTCTTGTAATAGCTGCAATATTTTGTTGGTGGATTTTTATCGAGTCTATCATAACGAAATAGTAATCTATTACCACTAGTAAACCATTTTCAAATCAACAAAACAAATTAAAACAAAAACTCCCACACTAGTGAGAGTTTTTGGCACGGGCTGTAGGAATCGAACCTACGCTAAAGGTTTTGGAGACCTTTGTGATACCATTTCACCAAGCCCGCATACGACACATGCTAACACAATTGTAAATTTACGCAAACATCTTCTCCACAAGAAAACTCGGGGTAAACCCGAGTTTATTTTGTTTCCTTGTGTGGAGCATGTTTACCACAGTCTGAACAGAATTTTGAAAGCTCTAAACGATTTTTCAATTTCTTTTTGTTCTTGGTGGTGCGCACAATTACCGCATGGCAAACCGTACATTCCATTTTGATTAAGTTTTCTTGTGACATATTGGAAATATTTCCTCAAAAGAATTTACACATGCCCCCGTACTTCCCACATGTACGATCTTTTGAGGATTATTTAACTGGAGCCGAAAGTCGGATTTGAACCGACGACCTACTGTTTACAAAACAGTTGCTCTACCGCTGAGCTATTCCGGCTCACTATTACTAAAGTGAGTTTAGTATAAAGAAAACACGCGTAATAGTCAAGGGGAAAAAAGTCTAAATTCCCCTTACAAATAGCTACTTTTTTAGTTTTCCCAAGTATTCACGGGTTTTTTCCTTATAAATCTCGACCTTATCCTGTCCAAAGGGAGAAACATCCAAAACTGTGCATAACGCACAAACCTGTACCATTTGGAAGGCAAAATACGCTCCCAGTGATGAAGCATCGCTACGGGGCATCTCAATGGCCACAAAAGGCAATTTACAGTCACGGTAGCTGTCCAACACCCCTTGGTACACCGCATTCATCAACTCCTTATAACTACGCCCCGCAATCGTGGGGATAATAGTGGTAATAGGAGTATCATCAACACGTACCTGTGTTGGCAATTGTCGCGCATACAAAAATGTCGTAAACCGTTTCATGGTTGCTGATCCTGAAAAATAGAGTTGGGCCTGTGAATGCAAATCGACCGTCCCCATGGTCACCGTCGGCATCACGCCCACCGAAGTTTCAGCATCGCCACGTTTAACAATACGCGCGGTACTCTCTGCTAACAACTGTCGATACCACTTCCCCACATCTTCTGCCGATTGATTAAAAATAAATGAATCATGAATACGATATTTTTTGGCGTAGAGTTGAATTTGCAATGCTAAATATTTTACCGAATCTTCGTGTAAAAAAACATTTTCCAATACCGTACGTGCGCCTTGGAGATATTCAGTTACTGGTAATCGTAACGCAAGCATCGGTAACACCTGCGCTATCGTGAACGCACTAAACCGACCGCCAACCCCTTGGGGAATGATCGCCGTAGTCATACCCCGACTTCGTGCAACAGCAATAAGTGGTGAGGTTTCATGACCTAAAACAATACATCGCGCATTCGCATGTTGAAAACGTGCACCAAACGAAGCAAGTAATGTTTCAAAATTAGCAATTGTCTCTAATGTTTTTCCTGACTCACTCGCAATGATACACAAAAATTCTTTCTCACTACTTGCATTCTCAAAAATGTGAGTTAAAGACATGAGTGAGGGAGCGTCCAATGTGTCTAATGAAAGCAACTTTACTGATTCACGTTCTAAAAATCCAAACTTCCCCGCAAGCGTGCTATACATCGCTTTACTTGCCAAATTCATTCCTCCAATCCCCACTTGTATAACATACTTCACCTGCGAGATATCAACAGTATCTAAAAGTTTTTGGGCATCCTCAATAACAGAATCCTGAGTAGAAAAACAAAAAAATGGATTCGTGCTATTGTTCGCCGCGCTCTTTATTTCATTTTGTAAATGCAACAAAGCTTGTTGCGCTTGCGCTTTCGATGTTGAAGAAACACGATTTGAAAAAGTGAATTGCAAAGGAAAGTTCATACTCTTGTAGTATAAAATTGCTGGCAACAAAAAACAATGTATAAAGACATGATAAACGTATAAAAACAAAAAATCTCTCACAAGGAGAGAATTTTTGGTGGGCCGGGAAAGATTCGAACTTTCGAAGGCGTAAGCCAGCAGATTTACAGTCTGCCCCAGTTGACCGCTTTGGTACCGACCCAAATATGCCGATACTATAGCGCAGGAAACGGTGGTCGTCAACGACGAGTGTCCCCAACTGCACAAGTGCCACCAGTCACCACTTTATCCAAAATAGAACGTAACGCAAAAACCATGATAACTAAACCAATAATTGAAAATTCCAATCCCTTCAAAGGAAAATATTGGGCAACGAATAATGAAGCACTTGTTCCTAATACTGCGGTAATAATAACCGAACCACAGGCACTGCACCCTACCCCCAAAATTCCGATAACCGCACCGATCATCGAATATCCCGCACTTCGAACTGCTTTAAATTGTCGACGTGCGTAGTACACAACACTCGCTATAGTTATCCCAAATAATATGGCACTCAACACTAAAATAATTTTCTGAATAGAACCAAAATTAGTTTGCAGTGCGCCAAATGATGCAAAAAATGCATTCATTTTATCGAGGAATGTGAACGTTGGAGCCGTAAATAAATATCGCAACACTTGAAATTGCGTAACAATTACCACAATCGTTACAAACAACGCCGCAGCAACAACCGCAATAACATATGAAACTGCTTTCTTAAATACCAATTGTAAACCTTCTATAATAACCATATTATGCTGCTGATTGTATAAATGATTCACCGCGAATAACTGACCGCAACACCTCATTGATATACGGAATAATATTTTCAGGAAGTGCATCAAGTGAAGCCCATAACAACTCTTCATTTTTATGTGGCTCACGATTCGTAATTTCCCCTTCAAACGCTTGTATCAAAAAGAAAAAATCAATGCGATCTTTTTGATCCGGTAATACACGATATGACGTAGTAACCAATGAAACATTGTCACTGCGTACTGCAACACCCAGTTCTTCTTCCATTTCTCGCTGTAATGCAGCAAGCGGTTGTTCATGCTCTTCAACGTGTCCTGCGGGTAATGAGTAATACCCATCAAAATATCCGGAATTTGCACGTTTCACCAACAAAATTTTATCATCATGGGTAAAAATACCGTAAGAAGCGGGAATAATAGAATTTCGTTCCATATAAAGTAAAACGCGGCGAATTTCTTCACCGCGTATCAGCTAAATTATTTTACCAGTGGATCAAGGTACGCTTGCATTTGAGAGATAGGTACTGCTCCATTTACTGGAATCTTAGTATCTCCTGAAATAATTATACTGTAAGGAGTTCCTGTTCCACCCGCAGCCACTGCTTCTTGAATACTTGCTTGTACTTTTGCCGTGTACTTACCTGAGGTAATACAAGTCGAAATCTTTCCTTTATCTAAACCAACCGCAGCTGCCAAATCAGGCAATTGTGTTGGAGGGATACTGTCGTTACTTTGAGTAGTTTCCATGATTTTATCCAAAAATCTCCACATACCATCTACCCCACCAATTTCTGCGGCACATTCAAGACCCTCAGCTTCTTTTGGTGCATATGAGTGTAACTGTTCAAGAGGGAAATTTCGGTAAATCCATTTAACTTTTCCTTTATATTGTTCCATGACTTGTTGCATAGTTCCATGGAAACGTTTACAAAAAGGACATTCAGTGTCACTAAAGGTAACAATTGCCACTTTTGCTTTTTTATCTCCACGAACCCAATCATCATCCTTCAAACTCACTTTAATTTCTGTTGGTTGTCCATTAGTTGGATCATTTGCAACAGTTGGATTAACACCTGCCAAAGCAGGTCCACCCTTCATATACATGGTTAATACCACGAAAAATCCAACAACAAAAAATACCGCAAATCCACTTCCTAAACCCAAAAAGAATGAATTTTTAGCCCCCACTCGTTCAAAGAAATTTCCATCTTGCATACACGCATGAATTATATAGACTAAAATTATAGTAACATGCGCCGTTTAGAAGACAAAGGGTATCTATGTGTATAAAATTACGAAGTTTTTTGATCAGACGTAATTAGGAGATACACACCAATAGGAATAGAGATAAAAATACCGAGCACACCCAATAATCCCAATAAACCCAAAATATAATTAATAATCATCATAAAAATCAAAAAGCCGTCACTTGCACTTCCCATTGATGCACCAAAAAAATGAAAAAGTGCAAAAAGAATCAACGCTGTAAAAATAGCGGCAAAGGGGAAAACGATACACAAAACTCCTTTCGTAGATCTGGTCATAAATAAAATTATATATCTATACAATACCACATAAACAAAAAACCACTCCACAAACTACCGTTCATCACGATAATTTCTGGAGTGGAGCCAATGACCAGGATTTCACAGAAATGCCGTTACACGCATTTCTTATGGAAAACCTCGCGGTTTCCATATCCCTTCCCACATCATAAGGGAAATACTTTCCCTTAAAATCCCTTTACGTTCAATCCTTACAAAAAAACACCGCGATATTTCATGAAATTACATTCACAAACTATCGCGGTGGAGCCAATGACCAGGATTGAACTGGTGACCTCATCCTTACCATGGATGTGCTCTACCAACTGAGCTACATTGGCACGAATAACACGGGCAAAATGTATCATCTTGGCAATAAAAATGCAAGGTGACGCATGTGAACACTATTTTAACCCGTTAATTCATTGATACGATGTTGAAAATCCTCAAGTTTTTGATTGTCTGGGTTTGCAATCTTCATTTCTTGCAATAATTCTTGTGCACGAACGGGATCTTTTACTGCTAAGCACAGCTGCAAAAATGCATCCAAATATTTAGGATTATGTGGTTCAAGCGCGAAGACTCGTTCAAAAGAAGCGCGAGCCAAATCTAATTTATCCAATTTCATGTAGGCCTGAGCTAAATCATAATGGCGAATCGCAACGTCACCTTCTAATTCAACCGCACGTTTAAAATAACGCACCGCATCATTCCACTGTTCCTTTTCCATGGCGATCATCCCTAAACGATTTAACGCGCGCGTGTCATGGGGATCTAAACGCACAATAAACAAATACACTTCTTCAGCTTCTTTCCATTGTTCCATTTCAAAATATAAGCGGCCAAGTCCTCGATACGCTTCAACATTACGCGGTGATAATCTCACCACTTCAATATATCGTTGCTCAGCTTCATCATATTCTTGTGCCAACAAGGCCGTTTCAGCATCTTTCATGAGAGCAGCAATTGCTTCCACTGGTGCAGCTTCTCGTTTACTATTACGCGCATCCAACGCTTGCGTGCGTTTATATGAAGTATATGTCTTAGTAACTTTTGCACGAAACAACGACTGAACCCATTTCCATCCTTTCATGAAAGGATCTCGTACTACAGAAAATTTTTCTCCCAATTCTTTCATGCTATCTTGATACCGCTGCTCCAACAACGCTTTTTTGGTACGCATTTGTTGTTCTTGTGGTAATGAATCAACATCAAGTAACGCCAATTGTGGGAAATGGCGTAAAATTATCCAGAGCACCAAAATGAGCCCTGACAAAATAAGAAAAAGTGGGATAAACGTGTATAACACAGAAATTAAACTAATGAAATAAGTGAAAGTAATTCAGGAAGAACAGTCGACGCTTTACCAACCAATACACCATCAAATCCCAGTTGCGTAAACGACGAAACATTTTCTGAGGTCACACTTCCACCATACAAAACCTGCGTATGAGGAAATTCTTTTTTAAGACGAGTTAACACCTCAGAAACATCCTCAGTTGTTGCACTCTCCCCAACCCCATTGTGCGAAATTGCCCAAATGGGTTCATAGGCCAGTATAACATGTTTTGCGCCATCTGTCTCAAGTTGTGCGAAGGCACTATGCACTTGTGCCATAACAAAATCTACCGTTAAACCGTTATCCCGCACCTCACGTGACTCTCCCACACAAACAATCGGCAATAAATTATGCGCTAGTGCTGCCTTTACCGCAAACGCAATCTCTTCATTCGTAATCCCTTTTGCGCGCCATGATGAATGACCAATAATGACTCCTGTACAACCAAGTTCTTGCAGTTTTGCACAATCATATCCTGGATACGCAAAATGTTGCGCAACAATCCCAATCCCCGTACCCACAACTTCCTGTAACGCATTTTCTAATGCTTCAATACGCGGCGCAAACAAAAATGATTGTGTGGTTTCTTGTTTTACACGAGATAATAACTGAATAGTTTCAGTCACCGACAAATACTCCTTACTATTGCCAATGAATAATCCCATATTAGATAGTTAACAGTGATTCAAAGTGTGACGCGCTCTCAAATGGACCAATAATCGCCATGCGCAATTTTTCACCCACAAACAATTCTTGTGCCACACGTTGAATATCAGCAACGGTTACCGCATCAAGTTTTTCCATGCGCTGTGCGGGAGTAGTAATCTCACCTTTTAAAATCCATTGTTTACCATACCATTCCGCAACAGCACTCGAATTTTCCAATGATAACGTCATTTTACCCCGAATGTGATCTTTCGCTTGTTGTAATTCCAAATCAGTTACCGGAGTTTCTGCTAATTTCTTCATTTCTTGCAACACGGTTTTTACAGCTTCTTCTAATTTTGCTGGCAACAATCCCATTTGCACGGTAAATAATCCTATTTCATGGTAGGGGCTTGCGTCACTATGTACCATATACGCTAATCCACGTCGTTCACGTACTTCAATAAACAATCGTGATGACATCGTGCCGCCTAAAATAACATTCAACAATGACAGCGCGTACATGTTGGCGTCAGTATAAGAATACGCAGGTACACCAAGAGCAACCACAGCCTGTTCCGTTTCTTTTTTCTTCAACACAACTTTTTCAGTTGTCGGAATAAACGCATGACGAATAAAATCACGTTCTTCTGATTTTTCACGTTGGTGACCACCAAAATAACTTTCAACACGTTCCACAATATTTTCAGGAATTGCACCCGCAACCACAACAGTCATTTGTTTTGGCGTATAAAATGAATCTCGAAAATTCACCATGTCTTCACGAGTAAATGAATGTACTAATTCAGGTGTTCCCCCAATTTTCCAACCCAATGGCGAACCTTCAAACATTTTTTCCTCAAGCATTTCATCAATATGCATCAATGGATTATCTTCGTACATGTGTAATTCTTCGGCAATCACACCCTTTTCTCGTTCCAATTCTTCTTTATCAAACAAAGAATTCCACAACATGTCTGACACAATATCAAGTGTCGTCTCTAAATTACGTTTATCAGCACGAACATAGTATCCTGTGTAGTCTTTACTGGTATACGCATTATAATCCGCACCCATGGCATCAAGTTCACGAGACAAAATAAAAGTTGATGGACGTTTAGTCGTACCCTTAAACATCATGTGTTCAATAAAATGTGAAATACCATTTATTTTTTCTGTTTCATAGCGAGATCCAACCGGAAACAACACCAAAACCGTTGCAGTCTCCGTATGTAATGCGGGAACTGTCACCAAAGTCGCACCATTTTGCAAGGTTGTTTTTTGAAAATCCATAGTTTCAGAAATTAAGTACTTACCCTTTCATTTTTTCAGTTATATACGCTGCTAAATTATCAATCAACACGCGTTCTTGTTGCATAGAATCACGATGACGTATCGTTACTGATTTATCCTCAAGCGAATCAAAATCAACCGTCACACAAAATGGTGTTCCAATTTCATCCTGACGACGATACCGTTTACCAATACTTTGTGTTTCATCATATTCCACACGAAAATCTCCACCTAAATGTTGGGCGATTTGTTGTGCAAGATCCGTTAATGGTTCTTTCTTTGAAAGTGGTAATACCGCAACGGTCACCGGCGCCATCCAAAAAGGAAATTTCATGACAATGCGAGTTTCATCTTGCACTTGCTCTTCATGATAGGCTTCAAGTAACGCAACAAGAACGGTACGATCAACTCCAAAACTTGGTTCAATCACGTGCGGCAAAAATTTGTCTGATTGATTATCAGGATCAGTGTATACCAAATCTTTACCACTATGATCTGCATGTTGGGTTAAATCGTAATTACCACGATATGCCAAACCATATAATTCTTTTTGACCAAAGGGATAATTATATTCAACATCAACCGTACGTTTAGAATAATGTGCGCGATCTTCATCAGCAATTTCAACATAGTGCACATGTTCAGGATGCACCCCCAAATGATTAATCCACGCTTTGACTTGGGTTAACCAATGTTCAAAATGTTCTTCCCATTCGCTCTCACGTACAAAATACTCAATCTCCATTTGTTCAAACTCACGAGTTCTAAAAATAAAATTTCCCGGAGTAATTTCATTACGAAATGCTTTACCAATTTGTGCTACACCAAACGGCAAACGTTTGCGTGTGGTTTCAAGAATCGCTTTAAAATCAACAAACATCGCTTGTGCGGTTTCAGGACGAAAATACACTGTGTTTGCTTGTTCTTCAGCAGGACCTAAAAAAGTTTTCAACATTAAATTAAATTGTGTTGGAGGTGTAAAATCACTTTTCCCACAACTCGTACACCAAAGTAATTTAGCATCGGTCAAAAGTTCAGGAAGATATGAACCACCTTTATTTTTTAAATTTTCTAAAACCCCTTTAACCTGTTCAGGCGAAAGAGTATCAAGAAATTTTTGATAAGTATCATTTTCCCTTTCTTCTCGAACAGTTTCTTTATATATTCTCGTTACGACATTCGAAATTGATTCTTCAAAATTATCCTCAATCAATTTATCTGCACGATAACGAGTATGACATTTTTTACACTCAATCAAAGGATCGGTAAATGTCGCTACGTGACCACTTGCTTCCCATACGCGTGGATTCATGAGCAACGCCGCAT
>CAZUUO010000014.1:10783-19551 GCA_964622665.1 uncultured Gammaproteobacteria bacterium
GTCGCTACGTGACCACTTGCTTCCCATACGCGTGGATTCATGAGCAACGCCGCATCAATCCCCACCATATCCAATCTCTTTTGCACAAACATTTTCCACCATTCTTGCTTAATTGCATTTTTAAGTGCAACGCCGAGTGGACCGTAATCCCACGAATTTGCTAATCCACCATAAATATCAGATCCCGGAAAAATAAATCCTCGTCGTTTACACAATGAAATAATGGTTTCCATGTCAGTCATACAAATATTCTTAAATGGTCATGATATCCTGTTCTTTTGCTGCAACTTTTTCTTCAATAAACGCATTATATTTTTTAATCATCACATCAAGCTGATCTTGAATGCGAAAACGTTGATCTTCTCCTATTTCCCCCGCTTCTTCACTTGCAATTACTGATGTCTTAGCTTCATCTCGTGCGCGTCGCAATGCGATACGTGCATCTTCCGCCATATTCTTCATTACCTTCACCATCTCACGACGTGATTCTTCAGTTGGTTGAGGAACCGGCACACGCAAAACTTTTCCATCCGATTGTGGATTTAAACCAACAGGAGCTTCACGAATTGCTTTTTCAATTGCTGTGACCAATGTTTTATCCCATGGATCAACCAAAAGCGTGCGTGCATCAAGTACGGTAATTGAAGCGGTAGACTTCAAATCCATCGTACCTCCATAGGCCTCCACCATTAAACCTTCAATTAATCCTGCATGAGCTCGTCCCGTACGCAATGTTTTAAATTGGTCATCAAGATGACTAATAACGCGTAAAGCCTCTGTATTACATTGATCTAAATTCATAGGTTATTCATTTATCCTTAGAACTTGATTGTATCCAATATAGTGAATTCATGCAAAGGGTAACGCTATTATACAAAAAACGCACGGAAATCGCTTTCCATGCGTTTGCTACCCTTATTTTATTGAGGAATTGCGAAAGTTGCCGCAACCACACCACCCGTTCCTTCGGTATCGAATTGTAAACGATACATAGCTCGTGAACTAGGTGCTTTTTTAGCACTCCATGTTTTTCCGCCGTCAGTTGTCAAAAATACATTTGAAATTTTGCCAGCTGCCGTTGAATACATGATTTCGTTTGAATTTACTGGGTTAACTGCAAGACCAAAAATTGTCACTTCTCCCGGTGCAGTAACTAAATCAAGAGGAATCCAACTATCACCACCATTGTTGGTAGTAAATAATCCATAACGAGTTGCTAATACCAATGTTTCATTGCCAGATTTCTTTGCCCACGCAAGTGCACGAAACGTCGTAGCACCACTATACTTACTTGCATCAGGGGTAATATTTAACCATGTTGCTCCCCCATCAACACTCTTGCGTAAACCACCTTGTAATAATCCAACGTATATATGTTGACTGTTACCAGGATACACGAAAATTTGTCGAATCTCATCTTGAAAGCGTGTTGCAACTGCCCAGGTTTTTCCTGCATCCATACTCTTTACTAAATCACCCGATGATGACGCAGCAAAAATAATATTAGAATTATTGGGATCAACTGCAACTTGTAACATCAATTGTCCTTCTCGAGATTCACTGTATACTTTTTGAAAACTGCGAAGACAATCAGAAGTGCGCAAAATATCACGACCACTGGTTGCGTATACTGTACAAGTATTTTTTGGATCAACTGCAACACTGTACACCGTTCCTTGTGATAATGCAGCCACTTGATTCCAGGTTGCACCACGATCAAGAGTGTACATAACACCATTTTGCGCAGTACCTAAATACCACACATTGCGATTATTGGGATCGATTGTAAGGGCACGTGATGAAATATTTGCAATAGATCCAGCAACACCACTCGTTGTGGGAACAGCAGTGCGTTGCTCCCATGTTTCTCCCTTATTACTACTTACAAAAACACCACCATCAGTTGTTGATGCTGTGGTATCACCAAAACAACCAGCACCCGTGAAAACGAGTGTGGTAAAACTCAGCGCTAAAATTTGTTTGATGTGCATACAAAGTTGTCCACAAGTTAGATACTTATAGTATAGCACAAATTGTTATAAGTGTGGGAGTGCAAGAAGTAACACATCCACATGTGCACGCGCATTACCATGATGCGACAATGCAATAACATGTTTACTACACTCATCAATCCATTGCGCAAATAATGGTGCTCGTGCAACATCTCGCTCCATTTCTTGTAAGGCAAATAACTGAAATCGTTCTAATTTTTCACGCAATAATCGCTTTTTTTCTTCATGATCCCCTTTTGCTGCAATTTTTTCTGCAGCCGCAATACGTTCATAATCAGGTGCTGAGAGTAACGAAATAAACAACGATCGATCATCAAGATATACTTTACGTAATTTATTATTTTCACATAACTCTAAAGCCAAGAAAGGTCGTCCCATAGCAAGCGTAACCACATCATCAAAAAAATCTTTTTTAGAAAATGCCGCACACACCTCTTGCACAATTTCATTAGAAACCGGGTTAACATGCCACACCGTAACCCGCGACATAATAGTAGGTAATACACTCGTCGCATTACGCGCTAATAATATAAAAAACGTGTGTTCATGCGGTTCCTCAAGTGTTTTTAGTAACGAATTAGCAACCGGTGACGTAAATAAATCTGCATCCGGAATAATAACAACTCGATTAGGACTCAATCGAGACGCATGCACAAAAGAAATAATCTCATGCATTTCTTCAAGGGTATGCGGAACATACTGGGCATTATCTTCATGGTACGCAACTTTATAATCAGGATGTGTTATTAATTGCGCAACCGTAATTCCTAATATACAGGCAGCAATTTCTTGGGCAATCTCAAACACACCCATTCCTTCGCTCCCCGATAATAAAATATTTTCAGGTAAAATCCCTTTCGTAATAAGCGGTTGTAACTGGTGTAAAATGGGATGTTGATAATTCATAAAGTAAAATGCCACTCACACAGGAGTATATGTAAGTGGCAAGGACTGCTGCATGCTTACTCCTCGCAGTTATCCTCATGATTTACACCATGAGAGTTGAGGTACCGCCTCAACATTTCGGTTACCCAGGTCCCATGAGACCCTCCAAGCGCACTAGCAAAAGACCAGCGCATCTGCATAATATCATATGTTCAAAAACAGTCAGTGGATAACAAAATTTTGACGAATACCTACTAAAATTGGTACGGTAATATCGTTCTCTTCGTTGTGGCGGTGCCCAGCGAAAGAATAGGTTGCCTGTGTTGTTTGACAACAAAACAAAGGAGATGCCCATGGCAAAATTAGCACCACAACTTCGAGTTGTTGAAGGGGGTAATAATAGTAATGCCGTCACGCGACTGTACAAAACAATCGACGACATTACGAGACAAATGAAAATCAGACGAGATGAAGCAATAAAGGGAAATATTAGCCTTAAAAATTCATACTATACCGACAAATTTTACGGCGGTAGTAAATTTAAATCTCCGAAAATAGCCGACATATCCTGGTTGCTCACCATCCGTTTTTTGGAAAAAAGTTGGACAGCAGCCTCACTGGTTACCCGCATCGCGTTCATTATAGCGACCGACACCCGAGGCAACATACTCGTAATGTATACCATCGATGATGAAGGATTAAAAATAAATTTCAAGGAAACCGATATAGATAAAATCGACATTGAGGTAATACGAGAAACGCAGTGGCGAGATGCTGAAAAATTTGTAGTGAACACCCAAAAAAGCGATGGAAGTAGTGCTATCCCCTTTTCACCTGAACACCTCTTTGCTCATAGCATGGAAACGCCGCAAAGCAATATTATACGAGTCATCAGTATGGCCTGCGACCAAATAAGAAGAAATATTGAACATCACTCTCGATATAATTTCCTTTGCAAAACAGTACCAACACCCAAAAATCAACGAATCGCTTTAGATGTTGAGGATATCAATCATTTTATTGACGATGAAGAAAGAAAAAAACCGCGCTAAACCAGTTACGATTGGAGGCGCTTTTTTATTTTATAAAAATCACACTTTATATGTGGTATCCGCATGATCCCACATAAATTGAAACAACAACCGAAAGTTACGCGCAACTTCATCATCTTCAATCACAATTCCCATGTAGTCACCTTTTTGCAAATAAATCGCCGTAATATCGCCATACACACCAAATTCAAACATGAGTGGATATTTTTCCTGCGAAATAAATTTAACTTCATGGGCACTCCCTGCTTTATAATAATGTTCACGCCATGGGCACGGACCAACGGAAATAACTTTCATGGTTCGATCCCCTTTTGCAATTTTCTCCATGTTACTGTCACGAAACTTTGACGTACCTGGTGGAAATAATCCTGCAGATAATTTTGCTACTTCCACATGAATAAAATCTTTCGCTTTTGAACGATACGACATTTCATGAATGGTTTTAATTCCTTCAACACCCTCATAAAATCGCACGACCGGTTTGGTACTAGAAAGTCCAGAAAACATTTGAATTTGTGGTAATAATTCAGTAAAGCGTTCAATAGTTTTACGTGCTGCATCTTCTTTTTCTTGTAACATAGACAATACTCGTTCTGGAGGTTCAGCAACGTATAATTTCTTCTTACCTTTTGCAAAACTCGACATCAACCCCTTTTTGGTAAGTTGATCAATCATGGCATACGTCGTCACGCGATTTACATTCGCTTTCTTTGAAATATTTTGTACCGTCGTTACACCTAAAGAAACAGACGCTAAATAAATTTCAGATTCTTTTTCAGAAAGGCCAAACCCCATGAGCTCTTTTATCATTTGTGAAAACGTCATATCTAAAAAGTTACCTGAGTGGTCTACTCATTTTACAATGTTTGCAAGTAAGCTGACAACTGAGCTGCGTGTGTATCCCATGAAAACGTTAATGCATGAGCAACTCGTTCTTTTTGTTGGATTTCTGAGTCTTTTTCTTGTTCTAATATCTGCAACTCTTTCGATAAACCTTGTACATCATGTGGATAACAATAACGTGCTACGTCTCCCCCAACCTCTCGGTGAGCTGGAATATCACTCGCCACAACCGGACACCCAACAGAAAGCGCTTCTAAAATTGGCAATCCAAAACCTTCATACCATGAAAAAAACAATAACGCTCGTGCACTACGCAATAATTGTTCCTTCTCTTTTTCTTCAACATAACCTTTCACTACTATTCTTTTTGCATAATGACTCCGGGTAATACGTTCCAAAATCTCTGCACCACCAAATCCTAAACCACCAACCAAAACCAATGAATGTGTCCCACCATTTCGTGCATATATCTCAAAAGCACGAATAATATGTTCAATATTTTTCTTATACTCTAAACGCCCAATATACAAAAAATACGATGACGTAACCCGAGGTAACACAACTTCTTTCGATGTCACCCCATTATGAATAGCAGTGGTGTGTAATAACGGTGCAAGAATTCTCACTCGCTGTTGCGTAAATAAACTCGGTGTCACCACGGCGCGCGCGCGAGCAACGACAACCTTCCACCCGATGTTTTGTAAACAACGTTCACGAAAACTATACAGTTTTGGCATATCAATAAACCCAAGATCATGCACCACCGTTACCACAGATGGACTATACAATGGTAGCATTGATGCTCCCACAAATAATACATCAGTAGAAGAAAACGGATGACGAAAAAAATACCACGACAATCCCAACACATTCCACAAAGGAAATCGCCACGAAACATACACAATCTTCCAAGAAGACGGAATAGAAAATGGCAATAATTGCCCTTCACGTAACAATAACGTCACCTCGCGTGCAGCCGAAACTCGAGTTAAACTTTCAACAACATGGCGTACATAGCGATGTACCCCTGTTGGTTCCGTCACACAAATTTTTGATGCATCAATAAACCACATACTTATTGTTGCCATTCATTAAGCAACGCTCCGAACATTCCCCGTGGAATTGCCTGACGAACATCACGCATTAATTGTTGTAAGAAAAAAACATTATGATATGACGCAACGCGCAATCCCAACATTTCATCAGTCTTAAATAAATGATGAAGATATGCGCGCGTTAATGGTGCTTCAGTGTCAGTACCTTTACAATAACGACAGGTACACCAAGAACATAGAGGAGAAAAATCTTCACGAAATTGTGCATTCAAAATATTGACGCGATGTTTTGCACCCGCACCCGCCGATTTTACAAACAATCCCCCGTTACGCGCCATGCGAGTAGGAGCCACACAATCAAACATATCAATCCCTTGTTCAACCACCGTTAACATATCAAGTGGTGATGCGCCAACCCCCATAGTATAGCGTGGTTTATGGGGTGCAACTTCTTCACGA
Source organism: uncultured Gammaproteobacteria bacterium (assembly GCA_964622665.1). GTDB lineage: Bacteria > Patescibacteriota > Patescibacteriia > Magasanikbacterales > CAZUUO01. The sequence continues at coordinate 17,090 of CAZUUO010000014.1, forward strand.
ACATATCGAATAATATCAATCGTTGCGTCCATAAAATACCCAACCGACTCTCCCCCAATCGCAATACCATCAAATGGTAAACTATCAATCACTCGCGCACTCTCACGACGCAATTCCTCATGTCGTGCTCCTTGCACAATACCAAACAAAAATTGTTTCCATGGATGTACACCACCTGCATGATGCGCATCAATACATCGTCGTGCCCAACGATGTGTCAACTCCATTGCAGTTTTGGCTTCTGCTAAAGTTGCACTGTCGCCCGTACATTGATCAAACGCCATAATAATATCAGCGCCAATTTTTTGCTGAATCGTAATAGCGCGTTCAGGAGTAAATCGATGTTCACTCCCATCAATGTGTGAACGAAATGTCACTCCATCTTCATCCAACTTCACCAAACTTTTTCCTTCACGTGTTTTTTGACTCAAACTCCACACTTGAAAACCACCTGAATCAGTAAGTACCGGACGATCCCATCCCATAAACGCATGCACCCCACCAGCTGCTGCCACCAAATCTTCGGTAGGTCGCAAATGTAAATGATAGGTATTCGCTAAAATAATTGACGGATCAATTTCATGAAGATCACGAACATCCAATGTTTTAACGGTCGCTTGTGTACCAACGGGCATATACGCTGGCGTCTCCACTACCCCATGATCGGTATGAAATTCTCCCGTGCGAGCGTGTGTATTTTTGTCCTGTGCGGTAATAATAAACATATTACAAAATCAACATTGCGTCTCCAAATGAATAAAAATAATACTCTTTCTCTATTGCATGCGTATACGCACGGCGCGCATACTCAATTCCCATATACGCACTCACCAACACGAGTAACGTTGACTCAGGAAGATGAAAATTCGTAATCAACGCATCAACGACCTTAAACGTAAAACCTGGTGTTATAAATAAAGAAACTTCCCCACGATAGGGTTGTAATACACCACCGTGTAATGCTGCTACTCCTTCAAGTACACGAACACTTGTGGTGCCGATAGCAAAAACTCTATTTCCATTCTGTTTCGCATGAGCAATTGCAGCAATAGTCGAGTCATTAATCTCTACGTACTCCGCATGCATAACATGATCTTTCAACAATTCCGTTTGCATGGGTTTAAAAGTACCAATCCCTACATGTAATACCACATCAACAAACACCACTCCTTTTTTCTCCAGTCGTTCAATCAACGCATGAGTAAAATGAAAACCAGCAGTTGGGGCAGCAACACTACCTGTTTCTTTAGCGTAAACCGTTTGATACGTCGACAAGGGAATATCTTGTTTACCAATATACGGCGGCAAAGGAATTTCACCCCATCGATTACAAAAATCAATAATAGTATTTACCTCTTTTTCACTAAACGTGAGAAGTAAACGACCATCTGCAAATTTTTCTTTCACACGCGCCGAAATTTCCTCTCGTTCATTACCAAAAATAAACGTATCATCAATCAACACTTTCTTACTATTGCGACATAATACTTCAGCAGTTACTCTCCCATCAACATCATGTGAAAATTTCACCAACAATACTTCATGATGTTTACTAGTACGATGATTATACCCATACAATCGCGCACAAAAAACACGTGACACATTACGCACCATCACATCACCCGCTTGCACATAATTTTCAATATCAAAAAAACGCTGATCGTGAAGTGTTTGTGTGGAACGATCACAAACCAACAATCGACAAGCATCCCGCGGCTCAGTGGGCAACGTCGCAATACGCTCTGAAGGTAATGGGTAGAAAAAGTCACTCGTCTTCATATAAATGTAGCCTACCAAACTATACCGTACTTGTCATCAATCCTCGACAAAAATAAAAAACACGTCCGTAAACGTGTTTATTCTTCAGCTACCGTTTCATCAATGTCTAAAAATTGTTCATCAGTTTCCTTCTGACGTGACGAAAAGTCGATCCGCAATTCATAATCAGGAAGTTCAGTCCGATTCACAATACGATCCAACATATTTTCAGTCACCAAATACCCCTTCTTATCAAACAATTCCTTTTTGCGAGCCTTTGCTTTCAAGGAAGAAATTGTAGGAGTAATCAAGAGTGCCGTTGCAGTTTCGGTACCAAGTAAATCCTCAAGTTTTTCAAAAACAACGCGAACGCGATACTGCTCAAATCCACGAATGACATACTTCGTGTTCTTGTCTGAAATAATCATTTTAGGATGCGGTGAAAAATTGGCATGATCCGCCAATACATCACTCAACTTCTTTCGCAAATCATCCAGAAAACTCGACGCTGTTTTTGCAACAAGAAATTGCTTAACCAAACGTACGGTTTCAGCTCGACGATGCGCATCAGACAATGAATGCAAATACTCAACGAACTTTGATTCTCTTCTCACCACGACACACCTCCTTGGTTTGTCGATAGCAAAAAACTACCAAAAAATTTAAAACTTGTCACTATTTAAGGTATTGAAACTTATTTTTAT
>CAZUUO010000015.1:0-18877 GCA_964622665.1 uncultured Gammaproteobacteria bacterium
ATATCAAGATGAGCCCACGGCACATCTCCCACAAATTCTTTTAAGAAAATAGCACCAGCTGTTGCACCTGCTTCACCTCGTTGTCCAACATTCTTTATATCAGCAACCTGACTTTTAATATGTTCACGATATTCAGAAGTCATGGGTAATTCCCAAACTTTATCACCACTCTCGCTACTTGCACGTACCATTTTTTCACGAACCTTCGAAGAATTAGTAAACAACCCCGCATATACACTGCCTAACGCCACAACACACGCGCCCGTCAACGTAGCAAAATCAATAATTTGTTTAGGTTTATATTCACGAGCTAAACACAACGCATCAGCAAGTACCAAACGTCCTTCAGCATCAGTATTAATTACTTCAATCGTCGTTCCATTCATCGCAGTCACTACATCTCCCGGACGAATTGCGGTTCCTGAAGGGAGATTTTCAGCACACGCACAAATTCCCACTATATTTTGCTTCAAACCCAATCGTGCAACTGCCACCATACTACCAATCACCGTAGCAGCACCCAACATATCAAACTTCATTTCCTCCATCGCATTTGCCGGTTTAATTGAAATACCACCAGAATCAAAAGTAATCCCCTTACCAACGAGCGCTGTAGGATTTTTCTTCATGTCACCATACTCAATAATCAACATCTGCGCCTCTTCTTGTGATCCTTGCGAAACACCAAGAATCGCACCCATTCCTTTTGCTTGCATTTCTTTTTCACCTAACACTGAAATTTTAACGGGCAAACCCTTCAACAATTCTTTCGCTCGTTGCACCAACACTTTGGGTGTCATGTGACCACCTGGTTGATTACCCAAATCACGCGTAACAATTAATGCATCAGCAATAATCAAACCTTTTTCAAAAGATTTTTTAACAACCACACTTTTTCCCGAACTTGCAATTGCCACTGTTTTTAATGAAACCATTTTGGCATCTTCGTGTGAAAAAAATTCTTGAAATCGATACGTCGCATTCTTACTTGCAATCGCCGCAAGACGCACTTGTTCAGCTAACGGTACGAGTGTTGCAAGACTTTTTTCAAACCAAAACGTAATATCGGTGATTTTCTTTTTTTGCAATGTAACTACGGCTGTTGCCAGTGCTTTATGAAACACCTCAGAGGTCACCTCATCACCTAACCCCACAAACACCAACGATGTAACATGATCGTGATGAGGAACGCGGGTGAAAAAAACTTGATTAACTTTTCCTTGCAATTCCTCCGAAGAAATTGCTGTTTCCCAAATATTTCCCAATAATGGGGCAAATAATTTCTGTAACTGTGGAAGTTGCGATAATTGATACGGCACCACAACTGCCGCCGTCGTAATTTTTGAAACTGAAAGTGGAATAGTCTGTAATTGCATATACTTCTAACCTATCAATCTCTGACCATCTCGACAAACCACTTATCCCCCAAACAAAAAATCCCAGCAAACGCTGAGATTTTTTTATACCTATCTATTTATCAAACCCGTGATATTGATACGTATTTTCAATGGACACGATAAGTGTTCCTCGATCAGTTACCAATGTTTCACCCGTAATATTCTCTTTGCGTACCACATGAGTTGCTAACGTATTTTTACACAACTCTTCAGTTGCACGCTCAACAACATCCCACAACATATCATCAGTTTGCACCATCACCACAATGCGATCCTGCAACGTCATCTGTTGATTTTTACGCATACCATTAATGGTTCTCGTCAATTCACGAACAATGCCTTCGTTTTGCAAGTTTTCATCAATTGTTGTGTTGAGTGAAACGGTATAGCCATCTTGAGTGGTTGTAACCCATTCCCCATCAAAAGATGCAGCAGTTACCACTTGTTTCACATTCAACTCATCAGCAATAATTTCTTGATAAGCAGCACCAAATTCCTGATCAACCGACAACACTTGCAATGGTTGACGAATTTTAATTTTTGCTCCCGCCCGTAACGCCAACCCCAACTCAATAACCGCTCGAGCACGTTTCATTTCACTCATCGCCGTTTTTTCTTGTTCAGTCACCATAAGGTCAGAGGGCCAATGATCTAAATGAACTGACTCTGCAACATGCGGCACGCGCGCATACAAACTCTCCGCAAAAAATGGAGTAAATGGTGCAAACATGCGTGCGATAGTGTGCAATACTTCACGCAATGTACGCACTGCTTGCACATCACCATCCTTAAATCGATCACGAGAACGACGCACATACCACGTAGAAGTATCATCAACTAAATCATGCAAAATACGGGTAGCTCGCGTAACATCATAGTGTTCCATCGCTTCAGTCACTCGTGCAACTGTCTCTTTGGTACGACCAACAATATATTGATCAAGCACATGTGTTTCATCAGATGGTTTTCCATCATCAAGAGATGCAAACAAACTATAATAATCCGCAACATTCCACAAAATCATGAGGGTGCGACGTTTTGCTTGTTCTAATCCTTGTAAATCAAAACGCTTTGGTTCTCCCGCACTACTTGATGAAAACAAATACCAACGAAGTGGGTCAACCCCATGTTCATTAATAATTTCCCACGGCACGATAACATTTCCTTTTGACTTCGACATTTTTTCACCTTTGCTATCAAGTAAATGTCCTAAACAAATTACATTTTTATAGGGTGCTGGTCGTTCAAGTAACGTTGCAATCGCAAGAAGCGTATAAAACCATCCGCGTGTTTGATCAATTGCTTCACAAATATAATCAGCAGGATAATGAGTGTTTAATTGTGCTTCTGAATTTTCTTGTGCCGGAAATCCCCATTGCGCAATTGGCATCGCACCTGAATCAAACCACACATCAAGCACCTCTTTAACACGATGCATGTCTTTGCCACATGAGCGACAAGGAATTGTTACATCATCAACAAATGGTCGATGTAAATCAACTGATGAATCCATACCAACTTGCGCACGACTACCCACACATTCCATTTCCCCACACGCACATTCCCAAATCGGCAACGGCGTTCCCCAATATCGTTCGCGAGAAATAGCCCAATCACGTGCATTTGCTAACCACTCACCAAATCTTCCATCACGAATATATTCAGGTTCCCAACGCACGTTCGCATTGCGTTCAAGCATGGCACTGCGCATGTTTTCCATTTTAATAAACCATGATGATCGAGCGTAATACAACAATGGTGTTGAACAACGCCAACAAAAAGGATACTCATGTTTATACGGTAATTTAGCAATCAACAAATTCTTCTTTTCCAAGTATTCCAAAATAGTTTTTTCTGTTGCTGGATCTTTCACTTTCTTTCCATCCAAATCAGCATGCACTCCCACAAACACCCCTTCTTCACTCACCGTATGATGCTGTGGTAATCCAATTTCCAAACCTAAATAATAATCATCTTCACCATACATGACGGCCGTATGTACAATTCCTACCCCATCAGTGTCAGTAACAAATTCTGCACCATATACTTTGTATGATTTTTCCGTTTGCAAATCAGCTACATTAAACAATGGTTCATATTGTAAACCAATCAAATCACTCCCCTTCACTTCTTTTATTACTGAGTATTCACCTTCAATAATCGCCAATTGCTTTGATGACAAAATCCAAACTTCGTCACCAACTTGTACATATGAATAGGTGATATCGGAACCAACAGCCAACGCCACATTTCCCGGTAATGTCCACGGTGTTGTAGTCCATGACAACAAATATTCATTTGGAGATCCAGCAACTTTAAACTTCACATACACAGACGTATCAGTGGTTGTTTTATATCCTTGTGCAACTTCATGACTCGATAATGCTGTTCCACAACGCGTACAAAATGGCACCACCTTATGTCCTTTATACACTAAATTTTTATCCCACAATTGTTTCATCACCCACCACACACTTTCAATGTAATTGTTGTCATAGGTGATATACGGATCCTTAGTATCCAACCAATAGCCAATACGTTTGGTCAATTTCTCCCAATCAGACACATTACTCCACACCATATCCTTACATTCTTTATTGAATGCAATAATACTCTCGCGTGGATTTCCTGCGATGATATTTTCAATCATTGGTTTTCCTGAAATCTGCAATTTTTTTTCTACTTGTAATTCAACAGGCAATCCATGGGTATCCCAACCTGCTTTTCTATCAACGTGATATCCCTGCATTGCACGAAAACGTAACACCACATCTTTGTAGACGCGGGTTAACACGTGATGCAACGCTGGTGCTGCATTTGCCGTTGGTGGTCCCTCAAAAAATACAAAATTCCCTTTGGGAGATTCCTTTGCTAACACTTTGTGTTCAATGTCTCGTTTTTCCCATTCTGCCAACACGTTTTCCTCAGAGTCCTTAAATGAAAATGCCATAAGCGGATATCAGCTGCGCCTTCTCTAGGTACATTACATATATATATGATATACTATCAGCAGTATGCAAAAAATGTCTAGCAAACAAAAACCTATTGCAATGGGGAGTGATCATGGTGGATTTATCGCCAAACACACAATCATCAAATTCCTCAAGAAAAATGGAATTTCAGTGAAAGATAAGGGCGCCAAAACCTTACAACCCCAAGATGATTACCCACCGTACGCAAACCTCGTCGCACGTGACGTGAGTTCCAAAAAAGTGACCTATGGCATTCTCTTGTGTCGATCAGGTGCGGGCATGTGTATCGCTGCAAATAAATGGCGCGGCGTGCGAGCGGTAAATGTACACTCAGTGAAAGAAGCGCTGCTCAGCCGAGCACACAATAATGCAAATGTATTATGTGTGAGTGCTGACACACTCTCACATTCACTGATACAAAAAATCATCACTGTTTTTCTTACCACCCCCTTTGAAGCCGGTCGTCACAAACGTCGTGTCGATCAAATCACAGCAACTGAACAACGAAATTTTAAAAAGTAGTATGATTGTCCCCGCAATTCTCGCCCACTCTCGTGAAGAATACCTTCATAAACTCAAGGCAATTGATTTTGTTGCACCCTGGATTCATCTTGATGTACTCGACGGTTCTCGCTATAACACCACTTCTTTTTTTGAAGAAGAGGCTTTATTTATAGCAACTCACGCTCGTTTTGAACTCCACCTGATGGTTGAAAAACCAATTTCCCTCATTGAAAAATTTAGTGATCATCCTAACATTCATCGCATATATTTTGAAAGTGACTGCGCAGAAAAACCTCACGACATTATTGAGGCAGCTATTTTTCATGGATTTTCAGTTGGCGTCGTCATCAACCCCTTCCAGCCACTCAATCTCACCCCCCAAGACGTAGAAAAAATAACCGCTATTCAATTCATGGGGGTCAATCCTGGAAAAAGTGGTCAGCCCATGAAAACGGCTGTCTTATCAGAAATTCCTAAAATAAAACAACAAATTGCCGACATAAACCCTGATATTGAACTGTCCTTTGACGGAGGTGTAGACAATGGTACAATCGAAAAACTGGTACCGTTAGGGATTTCACGCATTGTCTGTGGCAGTGCAATCTTTTCCCAAAATGATCCAGCACAAGCATATCGTGATCTCTCTCACGCTCTGCATGCAATAACCAAAAAACAAGAACATCCTTTATATGCATGATTTAATTATTATTGGTGGATCGGCGGCTGGTGTTTCAGCAGCTATCTACGCAGCTCGACGCAAACTTAATTTTGTACTCGTTTCGGGAGATATTGGTGGCGAAGTATTACTCTGTGGTGAAGTAGAAAATTATCCGGGTATTCCCTACACCACCGGCGTTGAACTTGCTCAAAAATATCAAGAACAACTCGAAAAATACGAAGTAAAAACTGACTTGAACACCTACGTGTATGAAATCATTGCAAACGGAAAAACGTGGATAGTCAAAGCAAAACATGGCGAGGAAGAAAAAGAATATGCAACCAAAGCAATCATTATTGCGAGCGGTGTAAAACCTCGACATCTCGATGTTCCCGGAGAAAACGAATTCTACCAAAAAGGCGTGACCTACTGTACGGTGTGTGATGGTCCCTTATTTAAAAACAAAGTAACTGCAACTATTGGAACCGGAAATAGCGCACTTGAAAGTGCTCTCATGATGTCACAAATTGCAAAACAACATTACATTCTCACTAAATATCCAGAATTTAAAGGAGAACAGGTATTGATTGATAAATTAAAAGCGTGTGAAAATGTGACAATTTTGTACGAAGCAATGACAACAAAAATTGAAGGTGAAAAAAACGTGAAATCACTAAGTTATAAGGATAAAGAAGGTGCCGAACACACAATCGAAGTAAACGGCGTATTCATCCACATCGGCAACAACCCACAATCAAACTTTGTTGGTTCATTACCCAAAGAAGCAAACGGTAAAATCATTGTTGATAAAATGTGCGCTACACAATGGCCCGGCGTATTTTCAGCAGGTGACGTTACCAACACTCCTTACCAACAAATTATTATTGCATCAGGACTTGGTGCAACGGCCGCCCTTTCGGCGATCGATTACATCAACCGATTTGAAGATTAGTACCATTAAAAAACCCGCGATCACTTCACGGGTTTTTTGTTTGTTTACTTTTTATTTCTTTCCCCCAACTTTAAGCACCATATCCACCAATCGTTGTGAATATCCCGCCTCATTATCATACCACGCGAGGACTTTCACCAAATCCCCTCCTACTACTTTGGTCATTGATAAATCAACAATACATGATGCTGTTGTTCCTAAAATATCAGTCGAAACCAATGGTTCATCACTCACTTCCAAAATCCCTTTCAATGCTTTTGTTTTTGAAGCCGCAATTAATGCTTTATTCACTTCTTCAACTGAAGTTTTTTTCTTAACGACAAACGTAATGTCAGAAAGTGACCCAGCAGGAACTGGTACACGAAGTGCAATCCCATCAAACATTCCCGTCAATTCAGGTAATGTTTCGGTTACCGCAATCGCCGCTCCCGTTGACGTAGGCACAATATTTAATGCTGCTGCACGTCCACGACGCAAATCTTTGTGTAGTGGAGGCATTGGCCCATCAACCAACGATTGCTCTGCGGTATATCCATGTACCGTCGACATGATAGCTTTCATGATATGGAACGATTCATGAATAACTTTTGTCACTGGCGCAACGGAATTGGTAGTACACGACGCATTATTTATCGCGCGTTCTCCATAATACTCATCATCATTAACCCCACACACATAGGTTGGCACGCCATTTTTTCCCGGAGCTGACAACACCACCTTCTTTGCGCCCGCCGTTAAATGTTGTTCAAGTGCCTCTTTATCTGAAAAACGACCAGTACTTTCAATCACCACATCAATTTTTAGTTGTTTCCATGGTAATTGTAAGGGGTCCTTTTGCGCAAACACCGGAATTTTTTTGCCATCAACTAAAATAGCATCTTTCAAAGGCTTCACCTCATGATCCCAACGTCCATACACCGAATCATGGGTAAGCAAATACGCCAAATTATCAGTACTTGCTAAATCATTAATAGCAACCACCTTAAAACCAGCACGAGTAAATCCTGCCTTAAACGCACCACGGCCGATACGGCCAAATCCATTTATTGCAACGTTCATACCTCATTAGTATAGCACAAACGTCGCGGTAATTTTGTGAACAAAAAAACACTCACCATACGATGAGTGTTTTTAAACAAGATATTTAGTTTCCACAAACTTGTGATGTCGAATTCAATGCCATGCGACAGAATCGCTTCACTTGAATGTTTTCACCAATTTTTGCAATGTTATTTTGAACGTATTGTTCAACGGTAACTGAGTCATCTTTCAAGAATTTTTGTTCAAGAAGACATACATCGCTGTAAAATTTATCAAGTTTACCCGTGATAATTTTTTCAGCAATTTCTGCAGGTTTACCCTGTACTTCTGTTGCAAAAACTTCTTTTTCTTTTGCTACGATGTTTTCAGGAACCTCAGCACGAGAAACATATTGTGGATTATTTGCAGCAATATGCATTGCAATATCGTGACCTAATTGTACAAATTGCTCATTGCGTGCCACAAAGTCGGTTTCACACAACAATTCAACGAGTACTGCAACTTTACGATTTGAATGAATATATTCACCAATAATTCCTTCACCGGTTGCGCGATCAGCTTTTTTAGCAGCTTTCAACGCACCAGATTTTCTTAAAATTTCAATTGCTTTTTCTTTATCCCCTGCCGCTTCATCAAGCGCTTTTTTTACTTCCATCATTCCCGCACCAGTTTGTGCGCGAAGTGCTGCAATTAATGATGTGTCCATAACGTAATCCTCCTTTTAAATAATTATACTGATGCTGCTACTACTTCTTTTGTTGCTTTTGGAGCACGAGGTGTTCCCTTCTTTTCAGTATTTTCTGGTTTTTCAGCAACTTGTGCACGTTGTGCCATGCCTTCGTTAACCGCTTGTGCAACAACACTGCAGAAAAGTTCAATTGATTTCACTGCGTCATCATTTCCAGGAATAGCATGAGTGATGTTTTCTGGATTGATGTTAGTGTCAGCCATAGCAATAACCGGTACATTACGGCTACGAGCTTCAGTTAACGCTGTTTTTTCGTGACGAACATCAACGATAAACAACATATCAGGCATACGACGAATAGTACGTAAACCACCCAAAACTTCATTTTTCTTTTCTAATTCTTTTTCCAAAACAACACGTTCTTTTTTGGTGAATTTATCCCACGCATTTTGTTCTTTATCACTTAACATTTTACGATAGTGATCAAGCATGTTGCGCATTGATTCAAAGTTGGTAATTAAACCACCTAACCAACGAGTAGTAACGTATGGCATGCCACAGCTTTCTGCATACTTTTTAACCAAAGGTGCAGCTTGGCGCTTTGTTCCTACAAACATGATAGTTTTACCTGCTGCTACGTGTTGCGTAATCAAAGGCATTACTTCTTGCAAACGAGTAAGTGTTTGCTCCAAGTTAATGATATGGATTCCACTGCGAGCTCCATGAATATATGAAGCTGCTTTTGGATGCCAACGACCTTCTGTGTGACCAAAATGAGCACCAGCGCCCAAAAGGTCCTGTAATGATGGATATTTCATAATATATTTCCTTTTATAACCCTCCAGTACCGTACAAGACCGTAAAACGGCAGGAATAATGTCGGTAATACTCTGGATTAGTGATTAACAAGATATGCACAATATAAATAAAAAGAGGTGCAAATAATCTTGAAATAACGTCAAAAGTATATAAAAAATGGGCAAAGTTGTCAAACGATACCTACTTTTCCACAGAATTCAGAAAAACATCTAAAAATAAAGAAAAAAATGTGGTATACTGTGAGTAACTAATTCCAACCTATGCCTTATTCACACGAAGATCACCCTTTTAAGCTCAAACACGGCTTTGTAGCATGGGCTACCGCTCTGTTACTTGTTATGTTTGGGTATAATACAGTTATCCCCTTATTCCAAGCCGTTGACGCATCCGTTGCGCAACAATCAATCCAAGCTCCACCACCTACCGAAACAGTAATAACCGAGGAAAATAACCTTGTGGACCCTGAAAAAACAATCCCTGAAAATCAAATTTCAGAGGAAAATGCCAATATTTTAAAGGAGGTTACCGACAGTGAAAAAGTCGTTGTCCCACCACCCACAATTGCCCCCTAAGCCCCATCTTGCCAAAAAAGTGGGAGTTTGGTATGCTTTCCACACGAATTAATACGAATATGAAAAGCCAAATTCACCCAAACTACCAGAAAGCAACATTTGCATGTGTATGTGGAAACAAGTTTGACGTTGGTTCAACTCTTCCTTCATACAGCACTGAATTGTGCAACAAATGTCATCCATTTTACACTGGTCAACAAAAAATCGTTGATACTGCGCGCCGCGTAGAAAAATTTGTAAAACGTGCTGAAAAGAAAACTGAAACAATCGTTTCAAAACGAGACAAAAAAACAGCTGACAAAGCTAAAAAGCTCGCAAAACAAGCGTAAGTTACTATATAAAAGAATGTCGTGTGAAAATCGCGACATTCTTTTTTTAGTGAATGCATGATACACTAAAAGCTACTCATCTATGAAATACGATCGAAAAGAGTTCGAAAAACAAAAAATGGAAATGGAAAACGCGTTACAAAGTAACGAAGTTTTATCAAACCCAAAAAAAATTGAAGAAGTACAACGTTCATACACTCGCGTGGCTCGTATTTTAGAATTAGATGATGCAATAAAAAAACTTACTGTTGAATTGGAAATATTACAAGCCGACATGCACAGTGGCGACAGTGAAATGCGCGCACTCATTGAAACGGAAATTGAACAAATCAACACACGTCTCAAAAAAACACAAAATGAATTTAAACTGATTATTGCTCCACCAAGCCCTGATGATGATCGCAATGTCATCATGGAATTACGTGCAGGAACCGGCGGTGACGAAGCGGCACTTTTTGCGGGAGATTTGTTGCGTATGTATACACGATTTGCGGAACGAACTGGTTTTAAAACGAGTTTAATTGATGCAAACCGAACTGACCTATACGGTATCAAAGAAGCTACTATAAAAATTATTGGAAAAGGTGCTTACAAATTATTACAATACGAAAGTGGCGTACATCGTGTACAACGAACCCCAGAAACTGAAAAAGAAGGACGCATCCACACCTCAACGGCAACCGTCGCAGTACTTCCAGAAGTAGATGATGTAGAAATTGTTATCGATGCTAAAGATTTACGCATCGACACCTACCTTGCTTCAGGAAAAGGCGGACAAAACGTTCAAAAAAACGAAACCGCGGTACGGGTAACCCATATTCCAACCGGTTTACAAGTTGCCTGTCAAAATGAACGTTCTCAAGCTCAAAATAAATTAGCAGCGATGACCATGTTGCGCGCACGTTTATACCAACGAGAAAAAGAGGCTCGTGACGCCGAACGTATCGCAAATCGTCGTTCACAAATTGGTTCTGCAACACGCAGTGAAAAAATTAGAACCTACAACTTCCCGCAAGATCGTGTGACTGACCATCGAGTTAACGAATCCTGGCACAACCTTCCCCAAATTATGGATGGCGATCTTGAAGAAATATTCACTAGTGTTGGTAGTAAACTGAGCGATGATGAATTTGAAGTAGTCTCAGAAGAAAACAACGAAGAATAAAATAAAACCCACAAATAACCTTGTGGGTTTTATTTTATTGACACAAACCACTAAAAACCCTACCATACACACGGATGACCAATGGAGGTACTGTTTCCTCCATTCCCCTCGTTGGATTCTCTGCCAGTCCTGCATGCTAGCTACGGCTTTCATGCAGGACACTTTCTTTTATAGGAATGTATGAGTAATGAAGAACTACAATTGCTTGCAAAAGCATGCAATACCGAAATCCTCAATCTAATCACCAAAAAAATAATCCCCAACGAAAAAGAATGGGAAACATTTACTTCTTTCAAAAATATTTTTGAAAATGGAACACCACTTCCCTATATTTTAGGTTATAAAGAATTTTTTGGTATTCCATTTACCGTAACCCCCGCAACACTCATACCTCGTGAAGAAACAGAAACCCTTGTTGAGGAAGTTCTTAAAACTATACAACCCGACACACTTCTTATCGACATTGGAACTGGAAGTGGTTGTATTGCAATTGCTATTAAAAAAAATAAACCAGAATTAACCGTACTCGCAACCGATATCAGTGCAGAAGCCCTAAATGTTGCAACACAAAATGCAAAAAGTCAGTACACCACCATTCAATTCTTTCACGGGAATCTCCTAGAACCTATCCCTAAAAATTTATTACTGCCCTTTACAGAAATATACATAACCGCAAACCTCCCTTACATTCCCGAAAGCGAATGGAATGAACTCCCCATCAACGTACAACAAGAACCAAAAAATGCATTGCTTGGTGGGCCAGATGGTTTATATTTTTTTAAAGAATTGCTTGATCAAATATTAAAAAATATCCCCAACAAAAAAATAACTATTTTTTGTGAACACACAACTACCCAACACGAACAGCTAAGAGAAGAAATAAAAAAGCGTTTTAAAAACGCCTCTTGTGAACTTATTCGAGATATCTATCAAAACCCTCGTATCACTATTGCAAAGATTTAGGCGCCATTGTTTCAGGTAATATTGTAACCCATGTCGTTCCTGAGGGAGAAACGATATCTCCATTATCAGCACGCAATTGAAAAGAATCTTCAATACTTTTTCGTGACCAAATGCCACCAACTACAACTCCCCCACTAAATAATTCAAATCTACCACTTCCTGTTGTAGAAATATCCCGTCGCAATTTCTCATCAATAGTTTTCATAGGCATATACAGATGCAAGACATTCGTATACACATACGTTTTTCCATCCTCATCTTTTTGAACAACCTTTTTATATCCACGAGTATACTGTGCTGTTGAAGTGCTATATTGCCAAGCAATTGATAATTCTCCAAAATCAAAAGCCGGATTCTTTTCTTGTGAAATTCCACTACCCGTTCTACTACTAAACGGTTGGCAATGTGCCCCCATAGTTTCACGTCGTTCTTTCAGATCGATGAATAACTTTTCACCATATATATACGTATTATGAGGCGCAATACGTTTGGAAGTTCGCAAAAATTTATCACCATCAAAAAATTCATTTAATGAATCAAACTCACTATTTGGAACACGCAGCAAAGAAGATGGTGAACCCCCCACATGAACTGGAAGCACTTCACAAGAAGTACCCAAATCCAAAAATGCATCACGCAAGGAACGAACTGGTCCGATACGTTCAACTGACAAAAGACGATTTTCTAAAAAATACGCAAACAATCGAGTACGCCCCCCTTCAACAGGTACTTCATACACCAATGGTGATTGTGAAACTCCGGCCTGTGGCCAACTTTCTGGTGCATTATCAACTGATACCGCCGCAATACGTATACCATCTACCGATTCACAAAAAACATTATCACACAAAGGAGGTGCTACTGTAGTAACTTTATCTAATGGTTTTGCAATCTTTCGTGTATCAGAATATTGAAAATGATAAACTGCATACATTCCAGCCAATCCAACAACGAATAAAAATAAATACACACGAAGAGAAAATAATCTGTTCGTGTGTATTCGTTTCATATACCTCTAGTATACCGAGGTTATTTTTTTTCTTCAACTGGCTCTTCTTCTTTCTTTTTCTTTTCAACTTTTTCAACTTGAGTAACATCCGCAACAACCGCTTCATTTAAGGCTGCAAGTTCTGCTTCAGAACGTGGAGCTTCAACCATAGCAATAATTGTTTCTGGATTGTTTTCAATAGTTACACCAGCTGGTACTGAAAGCTCAGCGATAGTAATGGTGTCATCAAAACTTGCAAGTTTTGAAATATCAACCGTAATTTCGTGCATCAATTGTGAAGGCAAACATTCGATAGTCACTTCGTCTATTTGCGCCACGAACGTACCACCGAAGTTTTTAACTGCTGCGCTTTCTCCAACGAATTGAAGTTTAACTGAAGCAGTAATCTTCTTATTCATATCAACACGTCGTAAATCAACGTGTAAAATACGTGAAGTAACGGGGTGCACTTGAATTTCTGATACCAATGTTTTAATTGGTGTTCCATTATCAAGAACCACATCAATCAAAGTACTTTCACCAGCTTTTGCATAAACTGCCAAAAATTCTTTGGTGTCTATGACAATAGGTGTTGATTCAGCGGTAACACCAAACAAAACTGCCGGTGTTTTACCTTCTAATCTGTATTTTTTTACTCGTTTGCCAAGCACGTCACGCGCTGTAGCAGCAATAGTTAAGGTTTCCATAGTGGTCAAAGTATAACAAAAAAGAACTTGCCATGTCAATATGAGGATATTTCATATTTTTGGGACATTTTCTCTATTTATGGGGAAAAAACGAAATTGAATTATTGCGGTGATGCAACAAGCATGAGTGCGGCATTTCTTTGAGAAAGTAACTCGTGAAGGCCTAAAACATCATCAGCAGTAACAAAATCAGCATCTTTCGTACGAACAATATCTTCATGTGAAAGGTCGGTAGCAAGGGCAACCGTACTGAGTCCTACTTGAGTACGAAACACTAATGAAACCGAGTATTGGTGACAAGCAGAGCAGGTATAGTGAGTTAATTGAGCTCCCGTTTTACCTTGTAACACCGTACCACGACCCAAAACTGATGAACATGACGGACAATGAACCGCAACTCCCTCAACGCCAGTTTTTCTTGTATTTCGTTGTGTCATAGTAATAGAGTCAATAAGTTACCTATAGTGTACCACACTGAAAAAACTACGCAAACTATCCAATATCATGTCCCTTATGAATAGAAGCACGAGAAACCTGCAAAACAACGGACAATAATAACCACTGCGCAATAAGTGCCGAGCCGCCATAACTAACCAGCGGAAACACAATACCGGTAACGGGTAAAATGCCCATATTCATTCCCCCATTAATAAGTGTCTGGAACATAAGAAGTGAAACATATCCAAAAATAACAAACACGCCAAAATCATCATGAGAACCTTGTGCAATACGAATCATGCGAATTTGCATGGTGCCACAGAGCAACAACAAAATACTAACCCCAAAAAAACCCAACTCTTCAGAAAGTGAGGCAAACATAAAATCGGTACGGGCTTCCGGCAAAAAACGAAGTTGACTCTGTGATCCATATCCTAAGCCTTTTCCAAAAAACTGTCCTGAACCAACCGCAATAATTG
Organism: uncultured Gammaproteobacteria bacterium; assembly: GCA_964622665.1. Taxonomy (GTDB): domain Bacteria; phylum Patescibacteriota; class Patescibacteriia; order Magasanikbacterales; genus CAZUUO01. The sequence continues at coordinate 14,673 of CAZUUO010000015.1, forward strand.
CTTGACGTACATTATAACCACTACCACGAACATCATGAGTCGGATCAAAAAAAGTTCGTATACGTTCTTTTTGATATTCAACTAATAAAAATTGCCACGAAAGCACGATAGCAATAATCGCAATCACAGCTCCACTCACCACATGCACTCGACGCACACCAGAAACCAATAACATGATAAACCACGTACCGATCATAAGAAGTGCAGAACCGGCATCTGGTTGAAATAATGTTAGCAATACCGGTATTGCCGTAAGAATTCCACTGCCCACTATAACCCACGCTGTTTTAAAATGATCTCGGTTACGGGAAAAAAAGTGGGCTAAATGCACAATTAACGCAACTTTCATAAATTCCACCGGCTGAAAAGAAAACCCTGCCACAATAAACCAACCGGTCGTACCTCGAATAGTCTGCCCAAAAATTAACACCAAAATCATGAGCACGATACCCAGCACATACCATGTACTCGAAATAAACTGAAACAAACGATATTCAAAACGAGAAAAAATAAAAAATAATGATAAACCAATACCAAACGCCATCAATTGGCGCGTAAAAAATGGTAAACCGGCAAGTGCCTGCCCCTTGTCTAACGAAAAAATACCTGCCAATCCAAAACACGTAATCAAAAAAGCACAAGCAAAGAGAATAGTGTCAGCTCCGCGTCGAAACATCATACCAAGAAAGCGTAGCAAGTAGTAACCTATCCTTCAACCTTCAAAAAAGATTTAGTATCAAAAATATTAACAACAGGAATAAACTCGATACGAGTAGGAGCAATACCCCGTGGCAAACTATGAATATCTAACATGCGGGTTTGACCTGAAATAAAATTGGATAATGAAATTTGCTCAAAACCTAACATCTGACTATCACTATACATAATAACCTGCACCCCCACATCATAAAAATTATACGGGCTATTATTGGTCACGCTAACCTGCAATTTATCAAAATTTTGATCACCACTACTACCTATATACTTTTCTTCCCCAAAAACAAATTGCAACCGTTCTTGAGCATATTTTGCAATATCACCAAAATCACGAGACGAAACTCGTTGATAGGCAACCTGCGTCACTTGAAATTGCGCGCCCGACAATGAGGCGTCTAATCCAAACACACCCGCAACTCGTTTTGATTGCGGTGGAATCACAATATCTTGTGCTGCCTTAAAACCATCTGTTGTAGAAAATCCTGATGAAACTGTAAGAATCCAATCAGCATTTTGATTTTCAAGTAAAGCAATCGCATCAATTGACGCTGTTCCCCGTTCCAGTGTGGTAACACCAACAATCGTCGGTACACGTCCCTGTGCAGTAGCATTACGTGCCGCTGATGATGCCGCATAAAATCCATTGTATGAATTTTTAAAAAAACTAAATTCATTCGCAATACGATAACCCTGAAATAATACGTACAACAAAAGAAAAATTTCAAAAATAATCGCCACAGCAATCATGAAACGAATCAAGTAGGGTTTACTCCTCACCAACAAAGATGCGACCTCAAGATTATTGTGTTGCATAGAGGTATAGTATAGCACATTCACATTCCACACGAAATGCGTTGCGAGAAAAAACAGGACTATGGTATAGTGCAATCACATTAATAGTCCGTTTTTATGGCAAAACAGAACACTGGATATACATCAGAACAAATTCAAGTACTTGAAGGTTTAGAAGCCGTGCGTAAACGCCCCGGCATGTACATAGGTTCAACGGGTCCTCGCGGACTTCATCATTTGATTTGGGAAGTTGTGGATAACAGTTTGGATGAAGCAATGGCAGGACACGCACAAAATGTCACTATTACCCTACTCCCCGATTCACATGTCAGCGTGGAGGATGATGGCCGTGGTATTCCAGTTGATATTCACGAAAAATATAAAGTTTCAGCATTAGAACTCGTCATGACCAAACTTCATGCGGGAGGTAAATTTGGTGGAGGCGGTTATAAAGTATCAGGTGGGTTACATGGTGTGGGTGTTTCAGTAGTTAACGCGCTTTCCTATTACACCAAAGCTGAAGTACACCGCGATGGTAAAATTTGGGTACAAGAATATAAAGACGGTGTTCCTCAAGGTGCAGTAAAATCAGTTGGCACAACAAAAAAACGAGGAACAGTTATCACCTTTCGACCAAACGATAGTATTTTTGAAACCGTAGAATTTGATTGGGACACCATCGTTGATCACTTACGCCAACAAGCGTATTTAACCAAAGGTGTACACATCACCATTCATGACAAACGAGACGAAAAAAACCAAAATCATTATGTATTTCATTTTGAAGGTGGTGTCGCGTCATATGTACGTTTCTTAAATTCACACAAAGAACGCAAACACGAAAATGTTTTTTACACCCAAAAAACCGTTGATGAAATTCAAGTCGAAGTTGCATTACAATACACCGATGAATACAAAGAAATTGTAAATGCATTCACCAATAACATCTACAATCCCGATGGTGGTTCACATGTCTCAGGTTTCCACACTGCTTTGACGCGTACCATTAATCAATACGCGCGTGCTAAAGGATACCTCAAAGAAAAAGATGAAAATTTAAATGGGGATGATGTACGCGAAGGTTTAACCGCCATCATTTCAATTAAACTTCCTGATCCACAATTTGAAGGTCAAACCAAAGCAAAATTAGGAAACCCTGAAGCAAAACCAGCAGTTGAAGGAGTGTTTGGTGAAAACTTAGGAATTTGGTTGGAAGAACATCCCAAAGATGCTGAAAATATTATTGGTAAATGTATTTTGTCAGCTCGTGCTCGCGCCGCTGCTAAAATGGCTCGCGAAACCGTGTTGCGTAAAGGTGCACTGGAAGGATTCACCTTACCAGGAAAACTTGCTGATTGTTCATCATGTGATGCATCACAAGCAGAACTATTCATTGTAGAGGGAGACTCGGCTGGTGGTACCGCAAAATCGGGACGCAATCGAGAATTTCAAGCGATCTTGCCATTGCGCGGTAAAATTTTAAACGTAGAACGTGCGCGACTCGATAAAATTTTAGCAAATAACGAATTGAAATCCTTGATTATCGCAATAGGAACAAACATTGGTGAACAGTTTGATATTAATGCCTTACGTTATAATCGCATTATCATTGCAACCGATGCTGACGTCGACGGATCACATATTCGTACCCTTCTCCTCACCTTCTTCTTCCGTCATTTTAGAGAGTTGGTAGACAAAGGACATATCTTTGCAGCACAACCTCCACTCTATAAAGTACAATTTGGTAAAGAAGTAAGTTACGCCTTCTCTGATAAAGAAAAGGAAGATATTATTGAACAACTCCGCAAAACTCATGCAGCCAAAAAAGGAGAAAAAGCAGAAGTCACCGAAGACGATAGTCCAAAATCTGAACTTGCTGGTGAAACCGACATGGGTGAAGCATTGAAAATCGGTTCAGTAAAAGTGAACATTCAACGCTACAAAGGTTTGGGTGAAATGAACGCCTCACAATTGTGGGAAACGACCATGGATCCTCAAACCCGTCTCATGAAACAAGTAACCGTTGAAGATGCCCAAAAAGCAGAAGAATTATTCGACATTTTAATGGGAAGCGAAGTTGCACCCCGCCGTAAATTCATTGAAGCTCACGCAAATGAAGTTAAAAATTTGGATGTCTAAAATTCAAGAATCACTCAAACGCGCCGCCGCATTCATTGTTGCGGTGCGTTTTCAATTTATTAAATACGCAATTGCAGGATCGGCAACATTTGTTATTGATTACGGAATTTTTTTCATTCTCCACACTCTCAATGACATATTTTATTTATACGCCTCTGCCCTTTCACAAATAAGCGCACTCTTATTCAATTTTACGGTTCAAAAAAAATGGACATTTGCTTCAAGTGGAAATACCTCAAAGCAATTGCTCCGCTATACATTCCTCCAAGTTTGGAATTATGGTTTTTCTCTCCTCGCATTATTTATTTTGGTTGATATTATTGAAATTCAAACACTAATCGCAAAATTATTAACAGTTGGTATTATTGTGTCTTGGAATTTCCTTGCATACAAATTCTTGGTATATCACACAAATTGAAAAGCCCCACCACAGCGCCGTAGCTTTGTGATGAGGCTTTGTTGGTTCCTCACAGAATGATATCCTGCGAGGAAATTCTATTTTTAGTTGTTACTTATGCATTGTTGATGGCCGCCTGCGCTTGCGCAAGCATCGCCGC
>CAZUUO010000016.1:0-18641 GCA_964622665.1 uncultured Gammaproteobacteria bacterium
TCCCAATTTCTTCCTGGAGAAAAGGTTGCGTAACTTGCAATAAAGGGAATAAATCCTTCTTGTGCTAAACCTGCGGCAACACCCGCCATATTTTGTTCTTGCACACCCATTTCAATGTAACGATCGGGAAATTGTTTTTGAAATTCTAACATGCGCGTGCTTTCAATAAGATCAGCACATAATCCGACTATATTTTCATTGTGTTGTGCTGCCTCAACTAAACCAGTACCAAATCCATCGCGGGTTGGTTTTTGAAGTGGTTTGGTAATAGCGTCGGGTGCAAGTTCAAACATATTATTCGTGTTCACCTTTTATAGTTCCTTTGAGTGTGCGGAGGAGGGAGAGTGCGGTGCGTGCTTGTTCGTCATTGGGTGGTTTGCCATGCCAACTATAATCAAACTCCATAAATTCAACTCCTTTTCCGGGGATGGTGTGCGCGATAATGGCCACCGGTCGTTCATAAATTGACCGCGCGGTATCTAATGCATCAACAATTTCACGCATGTTGTGTCCATTGATTTCTATTACGTGCCAGTTGAAACTTTTGAGTTTGTCAGCAAGAGGTTCTAGTGGTTGGACGTGTTCAGTCATGCCATCAATTTGAATGTTGTTGCGATCAATAATGAGGGTAAGGTTGTGGAGAGGATAGTTTCCTGCAAACATGAGTGCTTCCCAAATTTGGCCCTCTTGTAATTCACCATCGCCACACAAAACTACTGTTTCAAAACGTGCTTTTTTCATTTGTGCTGCAAGGGCAATACCCACCGCAACCGACATTCCTTGACCTAAAGGACCACTCGTGTTTTCAATGCCCGGGAAACTGTTGCGATGTGGGTGACCTTGGAGTCGTGAATTGAGTGAACGTAACGTAAGTAATTCTTCTTCTTTGATAAATCCGCGTGCAGCAAGTGTTGCATACCAAACCGGGCAAATGTGACCGTTGGAAAGAATGATGCGATCTCGTTTTGGATCGGTAGGATTTTCTGGATCAATAGTGAGTGCGTGAAAATAGAGTGCAGTAAAAATGTCAGTCATGCCTAAGGGGCCTGCACTGTGACCTGATTGTGCATGAGCAAGCATAGTGATAATAGCTTCACGAATATGCTCGGCAGTTTTTTCAAGTTCTGCAATTTTTGCATCACTAATACTCATATAGCAATAGTATAGCACATCTTGCGTCCTGAATTCTGTGCATGAGTATGAATTATTTTGGTAAATAAAAATCAGCCCTGTTGGCTGATCATTTCAATTTTTTATTTTTCTGTTTTCTTTTTGCTTCTTTGTATTTTTTTATGTAGCACTTTCCACATTGTGCTGTTCCATCATCGAGCCATTTTACAACGGGTTTATTTTCGCCACAGGTGCTACAGATTTCCCACGTTGATTCGTCATTATTTTTACAGTTTTCGCAGTAAAGGTTGCCCGATTTTCTGTGTTTGGCCACTTTTTTTGTGTTACCACAAACACAACACGCTCTTTTTGGTATGTCGGATAGTACTGTTTCCATGTGTTTTCTCCTGGTAATGAACTTATGCTGGTATACCACCTATTGTGTCTTTTGTCCATTGTTTTTAAGCGATCACTATCGGTCAATTATTATTTTCCCGTGACAAAATCTCTATTTATTCATATGATGTAGGTATCTATGTCGATACACCCCGGTACGATTGACGAACAATTATTACAGGAACCATCGCAGGTGGGAATTTTTTTGCAATCCGCTGCTTGGGGAGTTTTTCAGCAACAAGTAGGTGTTTCTGTGTTTGTGAAACAGTATCATACTCAATTAGTGCAAGTTTTTGAAAAAACAGTATTATCCAAAAAATATTGGTATGTGACTCGTGCGCGTATGCATCAAAAGACGGCGCATGCTCTTTTAGCAGATGCACGATTGCAGGGTGTGGTGTATGTCGTTCTTGAACCGTTTCGAGAACTCGATTTTGCGCCTTACGTTAATTTTGAAACAAAACCAATTCAACCACATCAAACGTCAGTCGTTTCTTTGGGGAGCGATGAAGACATGTTGCGTGTCATGCATCAAAAAACTCGGTACAATGTTAATCTTGCTAAGAAAAAAGGGGTGACGGTGATTGTTGATCGAGAGGGGAAATATACAGAGGATTTTGTTGCATTAGTTTCCCATACGGGACGTCGTAATAAATTTGGTACGCACAGTGCTGCATATTATCGCGCGTGTATTGCACAACCGAGCGCATTTCTAGTATGTGCGATATATGAAGGTGCTGTGATTGCGGCGCATTTATATTGGGAATTTGGTGATACGGTAACGTATTTACACGGAGGAAGTTCTTCAGAACATCGCGAGGTGATGGGACCTTTTGGGGTACATTTTCGGGCGATGCAAGAATCTCGTGATCGCGGATTTTTATATTATGATTTGTGGGGGATTGATGAGAAGAAATGGGAAAGTTTGACTCGTTTTAAGCGAGGATTTGGGGGGTTTGAAATTACGTATCCAGCTGCATCTGTCGTAGTAATACAACGCGGGTGGTATCGTGTTATTTCGTGTGCCCGTTTCCTCAAACGATTACTATAATATTTGTTTACGGAGCCAATTAAAAAACTCAGTATTGCGACTGAGTTTTTTGTTTAGGGAATGAGGATAGGATCTAATTTTTTTGAGAAGTAAGTTTTTGATATGGTGTCTGCTGCTTGCAGTGTTGCGCTGTCGCTGACTATCTTTTTTTCGGTGTCACCTAACGATGTGATGGTGCTAAATGAAAATGAGATAGGAATTTCAGGTACATCGGTGCTGAGTGTGTTTGCGGTGTAGAGGAGTGTGTGGGTTGCGGGAATGTATTGTAATTCACCAACGCGAGGCGATTCCAAGGGTTCAAGCGTTATATTTTCGGGTAGTGGAATGCGGAGTTCAACATCAGCAAGTGGTCCTTTGGGAGTAAGTATTCCTTCAAGATGATACGTTCTCTTGATAATTTCTGTGATTCCGTCGGTATCAAAGGTGCGGAGCATTTCGTTGTTTGAACTTATTTTTGTTGTGAATGTTGCATCATTGCGTAATGTTATCGTGATAACTTCGCCATTTTGAATACTAGGTGTTATGAGGTGGGGAGTTATAATGATGGGGGCATTATGGATGGCATTTTTAAGTGGCGCAATGGTGTGGGTTAGGGTGATTGATTTTCCTCCGGCTAATTCTTTTAATTCTGCAATATTTTTTGCACTGCAAGAAATAGTTACTTTTTTGATAGCGGTATTTGATTTTGGTTGTTTGACGGTGCAGGGTGTTTCAATAGAGAGGGTATTGGTTTGTTGTACGAAGGGAACCGCAAGATCAATATCAAATCCGATATTTTTTTGAGGTGTTGTCGCATTGTTGTGAATGGTGCTGCTGAGGGTAATAGGTTCATCTTTACCAAAAATTCCATCACTTTTTTTGTTTTCAAGAGATGTCGTAAAAATAATTTGAGGAGCAGTAACTACTTGGGAAATTTTTGTGGTTGTTTCTACTACTTTTTGATTGGGAAGATTAGCAAGTATACTTGCTTCACTTTCTTGGTTTCCGGTTTGTTCTTGATTATGAAAAATTCCTTTTATGGTAATTTTTTGAGGTGTGGTGGTATTTATAAGAGCAACTTCATTGTGTATGAGTTCTGGTGTTGATGTTGTTACGGTAAATTGAGGAGATAGTGAAAAAATTCTTTGATTTGCAACGAGTTCATTGAATGTTATGGTGGCGGTTGTGGTGAATTCCTCGGTTGCTTCCACGGTAGACGGAGCATCAATGGTAATGGAATAGGGGATTTTTTCTGTTCGAATACTACTGGATATTTTCTTTTGAAAATCGGCATTGAAATTCTCAGGGCGGTAGTCAAAATAAATATCAAAACTTTGCACGGTGTCACGTTGTGCAAATAAAGCTGCTTGCAGTGTTATTTTCCCGGTATCACCATCCTGTAAGGTGCCTAAGTTAAAACTGAGATTTGAACTAACGATGGTATTTCCATCTTTTTCTTCTTCGCTTTGGGGCGTTGTTTTTGAGATGATGAGATTTTGTGGAGCTTTGATACGCAACGTTGCATTGCTTAGGGTTTTGCCGGTGTTATTTTTGTAATTTATAATAAAATCACTGGTAACTCCTGACGATAACACTTCTTTATCAATAGAAACGACGATACCGCTATCATTAAATGATTGATTGCTGAGGATGTACCACCAGCTCATCCCAATAAGACAACATAATATAATACCCAGTACGAGTAATAGGATATTTTTTTTAGGCTTTTTCCTTTCAAGTTTTTTTACTTTTTTTGTGTCTTGAAAGAGCTCAGAAATTACCGCGTCTTTTTTAGCGTTTCGAGCTTTTTTCATACAATACTACGGTTTGTTTTGAATAACGATGCCGCTGACGTGATCATTGGAAAGTTGAATAGTTTCCTTTGGTTTGGTTTGTGTAAAGGTCGTCGCTTTGATGGTAAAGTTTGTTGGCGTTTCAATCTCGTGGTGGAATGTTGTTTGTTTGCTGCCAGCTTGTGATTGGGTGAGCAACGTATATCTCATGATATTTTCACTGTTCTTACTGAGCAGTTTCGGAGTTCTATAGGTAATTTTTACCGTGGTTGATTCGCCAGGATCAGTAATAGTCCAATTACCAAATACTTTTTTGTCATGTTCGGTTGTAATAATGGTACCTGATAATGGTTCGATTTCCTCGGTACTTTCAATTTTAGCTAATAATCCCATGGTTGAGGTGGTACTTATTGCTTTAAATAAACTTTCTTGGGGATAGGTGAATCCTCGAGCATCTTCTAAGATGGCATTTTGAGGAACATAAACACGCATGAAGTTAACATTGCGAACGCCGGTGAATACATCACCCTTTTTTCCCGTGTGGTTGCGGGTAATCGTTAATACGGTTTCTACGGTGCCATCTTCTAAAATGGTACTTTTCTTATCGATGTATTGTTTGATAACTTGATCAGTTTTTTGTCCTGCAATATTTGCATTTATGACGGCAAGATAATCATTATCCCATGTTGCCATCGCTCCATCCCATCCCGCTTCACTGATGATTTTTTGTGCTGCTTGATTTTGGTGGAACATTACAATGTCTTTGCTGTTTAATGCATTGTACAGTGATTCCATGACTTGTAATTGATCTTCTGATTGTAGTCCTGACAATTTTTGTAGTAATGCGTCAGTTAACGCACCGATAATTTTCTTTGGTTTATTTTCTTTTTTGTCGTATTCTTGCTCGACGGCAACTTGTAAAATATCTGTTGCATTTTCTGCGTCGACGGTTTTGTTAAAACCTGGAATTTCAAGAGGACCGGTTACCGCTAACATGTTTCTGAGTACATCTGGTGTAATGGCGATGATAGCATCAGGTGTTGCAAAGCCAGAGTGTTCAAGAAACCACACTGCTTGTTTAGCGCTATCACGAAAATCTGGAAACCAGTTAGCATCTTGGAATTCCCAACGAGATTTGAGTAGGGTTAACGGTGTTGGTGGTTTTACGAGACGATCAAGACTTCCTTGTAAGTCGTAGGTGCCGCCTCCCGGTACTTCAATTTTTTCAATCTTACCTTTTTTAATGGTGACGTAGGCAAAACTTCCCCAAAATCCACCAGTTGGTCGTAATTCTGCATTATTTTGAAAAATTAAAACGATTCGTTGGGTTGATTTTTGTGCTAAAATGCCGTTCCATGTGCGCACCATTGATTCAAGGGTGGTGATTGCTGGTTCAATTTCGTTGATTGCTTTATTGAATAGTGAAACTTTCTCTTGAAGATCGGTCGGTAAATCAGCAATGACGATGTTGTTCATCGCTTTTTTTGCTGCTTGTACGTGAGGAAGTGCGGTTTTTAAGACAGCCGCGATATGAGGAAGTGCGGTTGCATCAAATGTTTTATTGTTGAACGCATCAAAGGTAAGAGAAACTGCTTTTGCACTTTCACTTGCAGCTAATGATAGATTTTTTGCACTTTTTACTTTACTTCCCAATGATGGAATGGCTGCCGTAATTATGTCGGTTTGTGATTTGAAGTTTGCAAGTAGTTCGTAGGAACGATCGAGTTTATTACTTGCATCTTTGAAAGCAAGATTTGCTAATTCGGTATTACCGGTGGCAATGGCAGCGTTGCCTTTTTTTACGTCTTGGAGCGCTGCACGTGCGCGGCTACTAATTTCTTCTTTAAGGTATGATGCGTTTGCAAACATTTTTGCACCATATAGTGGGGAAGATACTAATAATCCTAATAAACCAAATACTCCTACTGTTTTCCATACCGCGGTATGATTGGCAGTTTGTTGGTAATTTTGGTGAGGATCTTTTTTAAAATCTGTTTTTGGTTTTGGATAGGAAATCGGCGTGTGGTTGATTCTGCTTTTTAAACTTTTTTCAAATATCTTAACGGTTTCCTCGGCGTGTTTATCAAGGGCTTTGTGTTCAAGGGTTAGTGGTCCCCAGGGATTTTTTTCTTCTTGATGTTTTTGTGCTCGAGATGTTTCGTATAAAATGCTGTCACTCGTTTTGTTTTCAATAAGTGTGGTGGTGTCCGGTGTAAACTGTTTGGTAACGGTATTTGCAATTGTATTATGTAAAATACCGAGGTTTTTTTGTGCACTATTTTTACGTTCGAGCGTTTGTCTAAAATGTTCTTTGTCTTTTGAAACGTGTACTCCTTGTTTTGTTTTGCTTATCACTACCACGTGTGGTGAATGACGTGAAACAAAACCACCCGTTTTTACGGGGACATTAATGGGAGTTCCTTTTGATATTTCTATCCTCCTTTTCACACGATTATAGTATTAGTGAACACAATCTGTTTCCAATACTTTTATTATACACCTTTTTTCGTAATTTGATGATAGATTTGATGTGTGGATGAGATCAAGCGATGCAACGAATATTTTTTTTCGTTTTCTTCCCCATTTTTTATGATGCTTTCGTATTCTTTTCTGTTGTTGGCAACTGATACTATTATTTTTTCCCAACTTTTTTCGTCGTCATCTGTGTATAACGCACCGTCACCGGCTACTTCAGGTACCGCAGTTGTATGATTTGCAATTACTAAGGTGCCGGCTCCTTGTGCTTCTAGTAAGGGAATCCCAAAACCTTCGTATGAACTGGGAAAAAGAAATGCTTGTGCGTGAGAATAGTATTGAGCCAATGTTTCATTGGTGACATGGTATTGGATATGTATTTTTTCTTGTGCCTTCGTACTTTGTTGTGCAATAAGATTCTCAAGATTGTGAGAAAATGGACCGTGTGGACCGATAATAATGAGATGGTGGGGAATGGTATCGTGAATTCTTCCAAAAATTCGAATCAGACGATCGATATTTTTATGAGGGTAGGATACGCCGACTGATAAAAAATAGGGATATGCAACAGGATTTTGTTGGGTGTTTTTTGGTAAACTATTAAAGAGAGGCGTTACCTCGATTTTTTCTTGAGGTACTTTTAGTGTTTGTGCAATGTCGTGTTGAGAAAAGTGAGAAACGGTTATAATTTTTTTTGCCGTTTTTGCAGCATTGTTCAGTACGATATTATAGAGAGCGTGTTTTATAGCGTATATCCATTTATGGTGCGTGGTCGCATTGTACGCCGGAATGTGTTGTAAAATAAGATCGTGAATAGTAACGATATACGGCTTGCGATAGAAGATGGGCACGTTCCAATGAGGAAAATGCATGATGTCAATTGGAAGTTTGTTGATGAAGAATGGAAACAGTAATTGTTCAGCGATGGAGTACCAGTGTATGTTTGATCTGACTATGATTACATTCTTATAATCAGGAACGATGGTGTCATTTTTGCAGATGATGGTGAACGTATCGTTGGGTGAGTGTTTGGGTAATTCAAAAATCAGCGTTTCAATATAACGTCCAATACCACCATGTTTTGTACCGCTCATGCGTGCATCAATACCGATGTTCATAGGTTTGTAATAATTTCTCGTATTGGGTAATCGTGGTATCCCATGAAAATTTTTCAGCCTGTTTTTTAATTTTTTCACTCATCTCGAGGTGGAGATTTTGGTTTTCGAGCATGGTTTTAATTGCCTCGTACCATTCATCGCTGCGGTAGGGATCTGCGTACCATGCTGTTTCTTCGAGTGTTTCTTGAAGAGAAGGGATACGCGAGACTATCGCGGGTACTCCTTGTATACCACCTTCAAGGGGGGGAAGTCCAAAACCTTCAAACCGTGAGGGGTACAGTGTTGCGTATGCATGTGCAATGAGTGCTTGTTTAATATCGTGTTGCACATATCCTAAATAATGAAATCGTTGTGTGCCCAATTCTTGTGTAAAGTGATTGAGGATTTTTTTTCCCTGAAATCCGAGTACTCCTAAGAGTATGACATGTACGTCACTAAATTTTGGTTGTTGCAGTAAGTCACGTAAGGGACGAATGAGTATTTCAAGATTTTTGCGAGGTTCAATAGAAGAAAGAATGAGAAGATATTTTTCTGGAATTTGGGGGAGTTGCAATACTGAGGTTTGTTTTTCAATTCCTGGATGGATAACGGTTATTTTTTCTTCAGGAATTCCAAGGGTTTCCACGATATCTTTTGCGGTTGTTTGTGAAACAGCGATAATATTTTGTGCGCGATGTGCCAATTTTTTTATGTTCACCGCGTAGTGCCACCATCTATTTTTTATGGCGTAGGTTTTGGTAATGTGGAGAAATGATAAATCATGAATCGTGATGATCAGTGGGGTTTTTGGTTTTGTGTTGATGATGGAACAGTTTGGTAAAAATACAGCATCCACCGGTTCATTGTTGTGCTGTGCAATGAGTTGTTCGATGGTTGGTCGTTTTGTGATGAGGGTTGCAAGTGTTAATAATTTGTTAGGGATTGACGCGTGGATGTGATTTTTTGTTTCAAATTGTGGTTTATGGATACCAGAGGTGAAGAGGGTAAGTGTTGGTTTTTTTATTCGCTTGATGAGTTCTTGGGTAACCAAACCAACTCCGGTAAGGGGAGTATTTTGGAGTGGTCGTGCATCAATGACTATCATATACCCTCGACTAATTTTCGAATTGCTTGTTTAAAATTGAGAGTATCAAATTTTTTTGCATGTTCAATTATGCGATCAGTATCCCACGTATAGTTTTCCCATGCACTGAGTACGTCACAGAGTGATTCCCAGGTTTGATTATCAAAAAATACTCCGGTTACATTTTCTTGTACGGTTTCGGTGGCACCACCTTGTCGCAGTGCAATGACGGGTTTACCAGCGGCCATACTTTCAACCGCGGTAATACCAAAATCTTCATTTTGAGGATTAATGAATGCTTTTGCTTTTGAGAGGAGTTTCCATTTTTCTTCGTCACTAATTTTACCTACAAAGGTAATTGTTTCTCCTGCCATTTTTTTAAGACGTTCCATTTCAGGACCGTCACCGTATACAACAAGAGGGAGGTGTAACCGGTTGCAACATTCGATAGCGAGATCAATGTGTTTATAATATACTAATCTTCCTCCGGTAATAAAATATTCTCCCGCTTGTGGTGGCAGTGCTTTAGATGTTTCAACGGGTGGGTATATACACTGAGCATCTCTTTTGTAAAATGTTTTGATGCGGTCAACAACGGTACGTGAATTACCAACTACGATATCGGGTCGCGTTGATGCAATGGTGTCCCAGGTTCGTAATCGGTGCAAGATGGGAGGGAGGAAAAATTTGATAGCTTTTGATACTTTTAATTCCTGTACATAGCGTCCACTATCGGTCCACAAAAATCGGGTCGGCGTATGGATATAGGAAATATGGGTGCAGTTGGTTGGAGGAATAATTCCTTTTGCAAATGCGGAAGTTGATGAAATGATGACCGTGGTATTTTCTTTAAAACGATAACTTTCGGTTGCAAGTGGCATTATGGGGAGCAACCACTGATAGATACGAGTGATGTTTGGAAATTTTTGGAGAAAGCTCGGTATGATGGTTGCATTTTTGAAACGTTTTTGTACAAATTCAGGATCGTAAAAGAGGGTGTAAATGGGTGCTTCAGGGAACATTTCATGAAGCGCTAACAAGACGCGTTCTGCGCCACCATCTTGTACCAAATAATCGTGTACCAATGCGATATTCATATCATTACCCTACCAAATAGGGGGTGTGTGGGGGAAGTGGGTAATGTTTTCCGTTGTTAAACGGTTGCACCTTTTTTTGAAAGAATGACGAAAGGGGTTTTCAGGATGATGAATAAATCCATCGTCAGTGACCAGTGTTCGATATAGAATGCATCAAGTTTTGCTTCTTCATCAAATACTAAATCGGAGCGACCGCTGATTTGTGCGAGTCCTGTGATTCCTGGTTTTATGGAGAGTACTATTTTGTGATGTTTTTCGTAGTTTTGTACCTCTCGTACTTGGTGAGGGCGGGGGCCAACAATACTCATTTCACCTTTCAGCACATTGAAAAAATTGGGGAATTCATCAAGTGATAATTTACGGAGTATTTTGCCCAGTGGTGTGACGCGGGGATCATCTTTAATTTTATATACCGCACCTTTTTTGCTTTGTTTTGCGATAAGTTCTTTTTCGTAGGTGAGCGCTTGTGAAGAATTTTTAAATTGTTCACCAATTGAAAATTTTTGGTACATGGTTCTGAATTTGTATACAGAAAATAGATTACCTTTTTCGCCGACACGTTCATTTTTAAACAAAACTGGTTTTCCGGATTCTAGCAAGATGGCAAATGCGAGTAGGAGATAGAGTGGTGAAAATATTATGATGAAGGTGAGTGAGAATATCACATCAAATATTCGTTTTGAAATTCTACCCCATCCATCAAGGGGTGTTCGTTTTATTTCAATGACAGGGATTGTGTTAATTATTGAAATTTCACGTTTTGGTGCTGTGATGGCAAATAAATTCGCAGTATATCGAAAACTGATGTGGTGCTCTTGCGCAAAGCTAATCATCGATAATGAAGTGCGTTCATCGGCGGTGTCACAACTAATAATACCATCTACCTTTTTTTGGGCGATCAGTTTTTTTATGTTTGTTAGCGTATCTTCGTTCCAGTTGGCAAATGTTTTATAAATACTCACTCCAAAACGGGGATTTTTTTGGTACTCCTCTTTAAGGTTTTTAGCTGTTTTTTCATTACCAATAATAATGAGTGATGAAAGTCCAATTCCTTGTTTATAGAGATTGTATTGCATCGTACGAATTGCAATTCTTCCCAGTGTTACAAAGATTATGGCGAGTATCCACGCTGCTAATACGATGAATCGAGAATTGAATAGTTCACCGCGCAAAAAGATGATGATGGCGATAATCGCAAGTCCTGCAGTGGAAGCTGATATAATTTTATGTATTTCTCTACTGAATTTTTGGTGATGTGCTGACGTATACAGTCCAAATGTTGCGTATACGCCAATCCATACTATGGTTATGACAATGCTTGCCCAGAGGTATTCATTAGGGTCGATGCCGACATTTACTTTTCGTAATGTTGAAAAAAAGGGGGACATGCGAATCCCATATGCTGTTAATGCTGCAGACAATAATGCGATTATGTCGACAGGTAAGCGCGCAAAGGTGAAGAGTAGATCGCTCCGTTTCATATTACTTCGTAGTATGCCATATTTTTTGTTTAAAAACAATTACGAATGTTTGAGGATTGTGGTTTTATTTTTTGCGCGATTGTAGGGTCCACCCTTTTTAGGAGGGATTATTTTTGATTTTTTAATTGAGGGTTTTCTTGATTTTGTTAAAATTTCTGTGATTGAGGGGAGTGGTACGGTTATTTTTTTCATACGTTACCATTGTACCAAAAACAAAAAATCCCGAGAACGGGATTTTTTAGAGCTTAAGACGTTAGTGATGAGGTCGAGTGTCTCGCGTGGGATCTACGGTGTGCATATGTTCGCACGAATTGAGATCACGAGAAACAGTAGATTAAATCCAGCACATCCCGCGCTGCAGAGAGAAACAGCGCGAAGCTGTTTACAAATCCTTATATCCGAATCCGTTTATAAGGTCGCATTGCGGGAGTGCACCAGATGGGTTCATGCAAAGTGTGAGCGTGCATGTCGCTCTCCTCCTCATCACAAACATCTCAAATTGTTAAGTCAGGGTGCAGGGGAAGACATAAGCCTTCCACCCGCGCCCCCGCATCCGGCAGTTTTCCAAAAGGGGGTTTTGTAAACAGCCGGATGTGGGAGCACGGATCTGTTACGCTTTGTTATCGTAACGAAGTAGTATAGCAGATAATACCTATTTTGTCAAGTATATTATGGATATTTATAGAGTATATTATCTAAATTTAGATGTTTTATTGTTATTTTATGTAAAGTTATGTATATACAAATTTTAGTATCTCGCTGTATAGTATGGGTACATCTTTCATTGACGGTATACGGTAATTTGTGATATTTTATGATTGTTCTGTAAGAATATCTCCAGACAATAGCGGATGTAGCGCAAGCTACAGACGAGGAAAGTCCGAACACCCGTATAGCAATATACGCCAAAAACGCCGGGTAACGCCCGGGCAATGATGAGATAATACATAATCTCATCTGACGGAAAGTGCCACAGAGACAATACTAGCCCCGACTTGTCGGGGTGAAAAGTGAAAAGGATACTGGTGGGTTGTGTGCCAGATACGGCAAGCGTATCACTGCTTTTATAAGTAGCGTACAGATTCTACGGTATCGGGTAATACGCGAGTATTACGACTGGTAAACCCCGTTTGGTGCAAGTGAAACCCATGCTTGAGTATTGCAGCAATGTAATACCTAGAGAGATTATTGTCCGCTCAATTATGTGAATAATGGAGTGACAGAATTCGGCTTATCGGAGTGCTATTCTTGCAGAACATAAAAAACCCGCGATTTACTCGCGGGCTTTTTATATTTGTTATACATCGATAAGTACCGGAAGTACCATTGGTCGGCGATGGGTGTAGTTGAAGAGAAATTCTCCTACTTCATCCCGAATTTTCTTTTTAATGATATCTTCAAATGCTTCGTGGGTGTGGTCGGCATTTTGTAAAATGGCACGAACTTTACCGCGACATTTTTCAATTAATTCTCGGTTATCTTTCATGTAAATAAATCCACGAGAGATGAGGTCGGGATTACCAACCATTTCACCGGTTTTGCGCTTAATGGTAACAATGACCACAAACATACCATCATCAGCGAGTGTCTGACGTTCGCGAAGGACAACGTGTGAAACGTCTCCAACACCTAAACCATCCACCATCACGTATTCGGTTTCTACGTGTTCTTTGGTGAGACGGCATCCGTTTTCATCACATTCAACGATTTGTCCGTTGTCTGCAATAATGGTGTTTTCACGTTTGACTCCGGCAATTACCGCAAGGTCGGTGTGGGTGTGTAACATGAAGCGGTTACCGTGAATTGGCATGAAGTATTGAGGTGAGGTTAAACGCACCATCAATTTCAAATCTTCTTGTTTTGCGTGTCCGCCGGCGTGCACGTCCATCATTTTGTAATGGATAATATTTGCCCCCTTGCGAACAAGTGTATCTTTTAAGGTTTGTACACTGCGTTCATTTCCCGGAATAACGGATGATGAGAAAATAACTGAATCACCTTGGCGAATTTGCACACTGCGATGTTCGCCCATAGCAATACGCATAAGTGCTGCATTTTTTTCTCCTTGTGCACCCGTACAAATAATCATCACGCGATTGTCGGGCAATGTTTTTAATTCTTGGTCAGTTTGGATAAATAATCCTGGTTTGTATTTGAGGTAGCCAAGTTCATGCGCTAAATCAATGGTTGTTTGCATGGAACGACCAACGGTTAACACTTTACGGTTGCTCTTTTCAGCTGCCCACAACAATTGTTGTACGCGAGACAATAATGATGAGAAGGTTCCCACAATAATACGTCCTTGTGTTTCTGCTACTACTCGCTCCAATTCATCACCAACGATTTTTTCACTGATTTGGTGACCAGGTGATTCAGCATCGGTTGAATCTGAAAGTAGTAAGAGTGGTTTAAATGAACCAAAGTTTGCGATACGTTGCAAATCAGCGGGTTCATCGTTAACTGGGCTGTAATCAAATTTAAAGTCTCCCGTATAAAGAATTTTTCCATACGGAGTATCTAAACAAGCACCAAAGGCATCACTAATATTATGGTTAATGTGAAATGGTTGAAAAGTAAAATGAGTACCGATTTTAAAGGTGTCATTATCCTTTTTAACAATTACCATGCGAGGTGGTGGACAGTCACGTTGTTCTTCAACGCGTTTTCTAATCATCCCTGCAGTTAAGGGCGCTGTATAGATAGTAGGATTTCCCAAGGGTCCCAAAATGTGAGCAATACCACCGATGTGATCCATGTGACCGTGTGTCACAATGATTCCTCTAATGTTTTTTGCCTTTTCTTTGAGTGATGAGATGTTGGGAATGATGTAATCAATTCCGTGCATTTCTGCTTCAGGAAATTGAAGACCGGCGTCGATAATCACGATATCTTCACCACATTCAAACACGGTACAGTTACGGCCGATTTCTTCTAAACCGCCTAACGCGTACACCTTTAATTTTTCATTCACTTCGGGAATAACAATTTTTCGTTGTTGTCCGTAAGGGTGAGGGAATGAGGCACCGCTATTTGCTGGTCTTTCGCCGCCGGTAAATCGTTGATTATTACCACGATTTTGGTGGTATTGATTTGGTCCGCGATGATAAGAAGCTTTTTTTCTAGGTTCTTTCGTCATAAATAAATTATATATAATTGACAATGAGCTTGATCTTTTTCGTATAATTACGAACGCACATAGCGTGAGCTATAGTCAGTAAGAGTTCAAGCTGCAAAAGTTTATGGAAACTCCACAAACTTCTATTCTCGAACTGCTGAGAGCGGGAGTTGAACCCGCACGAGTATTACCTCACTACGACCTGAACGTAGCGTGTCTGCCAATTTCACCATCTCAGCATAGGGGGAAATGATTACCATTTCCAGGTTAATTTGGTACGAACGTACCAGGTGGTTATATTTTCAAAACGGGCACTGGGAGAAGTGATAGTTGCATCGGTTACACCAGCAACTCTGTCTGAAATTATATAGTAAAACGTGGGTCGGTAGAGGATGGTTGCGAGTTTTTTTGATACCACGTATTTGGCGAAGGCTCTGTTTTTGCTTTCCGCATCAGCCTCAGTTTTAGCAGATCTAGCTTTATTTATCAACTCGTCTACATAAGAGTCATTAAAACGGGCAATTGCGGGTGAAGAACTCTTACTGGCATTATACCACACCGCATAGGGGTCTGCATGATTATTTACCAAAACCCCCAATAATAAAGCCTCAAAGTCGTGCTGAGGGAGTACGTGTGTGGATAATTCTTCTACAGATACGAGGTTGATAGTTGTCATAACCCCGATTTTCCCCCAGGAAGCTTTAATGAGTTCTGCTATTTTTTGGGTGTCTTCGTGATTTGCGGTGGTAAGGGTTATCTTTAATACTTCGTTATTTTTAATACGAGCATAAGGTACGGTTAGATCAAATTCTTTTTGTACTTCTTGTGAAATTTTTTCCGCTTCTTGAACAACAACTTCATCAGTTGGTTTTGATTTTGTTTCTGTTTCGTAGCGTTTTTTAAAATCAGCAATTCTTTTTTCTTTTTCTTTTTGTAATACATCTTCTAACGATACTTTTGACCAGCCAGCGGTAGTTAGTTGTTCATCGGCCTCTGAAATATTTGTTTCAAAGGGCAGTGACTCATAACCGGGCATTCCCATGATGAGTGGGGTGTTAATTGCGGTACCATTACCCAATAAACCTTCGTGTACGAGGGATTCAGGGTCAATACTAACACTTAATGCTTCTCGTAGTGTCTGATTATTTAGTTGCGATGATTTGCTTTGATTGTAAAAAATTGCGGTATATTCAGGAAGTTCCAATTTATGGGTGATCGCACCACTTTTGGGAATGCGTTTCATTGTTTCGTTTGAGAGACCTGCTACGGCATCTACTTCTTTTTTTGCGTACCATTCTTCCAATTCTTCGTTAAGAGTGGCGATTCGAAATTCTACCGTTTCAATATATGGTTTATTGCCATGATACTTTTGATAACGATGTAGTGTTACCAATGATTTTTCTTTGCTGTATTCTCCAAATTGGTACGGACCACTACCAATGGGGGATGTATTTGCTGGTGCGTGTATTAATTGGTCATGTGGTACGCCGGCGAATGCATGCTCGGGTACAATTCCAATGGTTAGAAGATCTTCAGGATGCGCTATTTCTCTTACAAAGGTAAATTCTATCGTATTTTCATTTTTTGCTTCTATTTTTTGTAATGAGGCTAGCTGATCTCGAAGTGGGCTATTGGTTGCTTTATCAAGAATCGTTTGATAGGTAAACACAACGTCTTGGGCTGTCACCTTTGTGTTGTCATGAAAATATGCCTCTTGTAATGTAACCGCTATAATATTTTTATCTTCGGTGATATTTTTTGCTAAATCGAGTTTTACTTCGCCATTTGATCGGTTATAACGAAGAAGTGGTGAAAAAACAAGTTGAGAGATATCTTCATCAATTGGGTTTAGTGGTGCAAAAAATGGTGAAATGCGAGAAACCGAACCAAGCACTCCTTCACGATACGTTCCTCCTATTGCAGGAGTATCTATAATGTGAGATGAAGAAAATTGATAACTAAAAGTTAAAACTCCCACCGTAATTAAACCTATACCTGATAAAAGAATGGCCATTTCTTTGGGATGTAAAAAAATCCGCACGTATTTTGTCTGTGCAAAGTTGGGGAATTTTTTTTGTCGTCGAGCAAAAACTAGTTTTTGATCTAGTTTAGTAACGTTATCAACTTCAGTTTCCCGAAATTTTTCACGAAGTCGACGAAAATAGGCTTTAAGGAAAAATAACACAGGGTAACGCGTGGGCGTTAATTATTTGAGTGAAAGATACACGTTAGTGAGAGCCACGCTAAAGAATAGTATACCAAGAATAATGGTAATTTGGAAAAGTCGTTTATCAACTCCGCGAAGTCCGCGCGTAATACTGCCTTCGCCACCAAAAGCGCTGCCAAGTCCTGAACCTTTTGCTTGAAGTAAGATAACAGCAATCAATAAAATCGCTAAAATTATGTGGATAATGGTGAGTGTTGTTTGCATAGTATGGATATATTTTATGATAAAACCTCTTTTTTGTCAATAAAAAAACTCTGTGTCGTACACAGAGTTATACTGAGAGATATTCGAGCAAATGAGTGAGGGAATCAAATACGTGCTGTTGATTCCCGGTAATTTCTTCCATCATTTTTCTTGAAAAAATATTAGAGAGTACAATGGCGCCATGTGTACCTGCATTTTTTGCAACTTCGTAGTCTGTTTTCATGTCGCCAATCATAAGTAGTTCATGTGGTTCTATGTTAAATTTTTCTACAAAGTATTGTAGTGCTTCTCGTTCTGGTTTTTTGAAGCCAACTGTTTTCCCGTTTTGAATACTGAGCCCTCTACGGGTAAAAGCAGGGAAGTAGTGGTTTGGGTTCAGTTTTGCTGTTTTTAATCGGTGCACAGCGATTTCAGTCAATTCATTACTGCAAAATCCCAGATGCACCTGATTCATGCATGCATCAAGAAATCTGAGTGCGTCGTGAATTGGTACATAGGTATGACTTAGGGCAATTGTTTGATATATTGATACCCATCGTGCCGCTTCTTCTAAACCTATCTCTGGATAAACATGATGCATCATTGATTCTAAGGGCATCACCGGTTTTTGTTTACCATGCTTGATATCTGACAGGTAACTCCTCACGCGTTGTGGATCTTTGCCGTGATTTGCAGCAAGTGTTTCACAGCATATTTCAAATACTTCCTGTGTTTTTACCAGCGTATCATCAACATCAAGCACGATAGCTCGAATTTGAGCACCGTTATAACGAAATTTTCTTTTTTTCATTGGTTTTCTCCTTGTTACAGAACTGCATTCACCCTAGCAATCCCGAGTTACTTTTGCAACGTTATCACCAGTTACGGTTGTTTGATGGTATGATATACTGTCGTTATATGGAGGATCAGCAATTTATTCCACGGCAAAATTATTGGTCACTTATTCGATTTGGTGTGTTGGGTTTTGGTATTGTTGCTTTATTTTTAGGAGTTTATTTTGGAGTTTTTAATTCGTCACGTACTATTGTTATTCCCAAAACAATTGTTCCTCGAGAATTTGCACCAGCAAAAGGACCACTGAACGCACCGATATTAATTATTGAATACGGTGATTTTGAATGTCCGTATTGTAAACAAGCATTGAGCGCAATTTCTCAAATAGCTGCGCAGTATCCAGAGGCTGTCCGATTAGAATTTCGTCAATTTCCGTTATATAGCAAGCATCCTAATGCCACATTAGCAGGTGTTGCGTCTTTGTGTGCTCATGCACAAGGAAAATTTTGGGAATATCATGATCAATTGTTTGCGTATCAAGATAATTTGACTCAAGCTGGATTGTTGCGATATGCACAGACCATCGGTTTGAATGCCGATTCTTTTCAAGCGTGTTTAGTGAGTAAACAAACATTACCCATGGTTTCTGAAGAATTTGCTGCAGGGATTGCTGATGGTGTAAAGGGAACGCCGACCTTTTTTGTAAATGGTGAAAAAATAGAAGGACCGGTAACGTATGAGCAATGGAGAATTATTAT
>CAZUUO010000017.1:0-16386 GCA_964622665.1 uncultured Gammaproteobacteria bacterium
CATCTCCTCCCAACACCACTTTCACATCCTTCGTTGCTTCACGCGCAAGCATCCACGTTGCAACTTCAATATGATTAGAAACCGGCACATCCATCATGCGCACCACTTCCTCAAAATAAGAAACAGCATCAGACCCTGTCATCAATAACTCATGATGCGTGAAACCAAAATGTTCCGCAGTTTTTCGGGCTAATGTTGCATCAATATTATATTTATCTTGTTCAATATCACTGACAAACCCAACAGAAAATGAATGAGTTGGCTTGGTACTATGCGTTGCAAGAATAGACGCCAACACACTCGAATCAATCCCCCCACTTAAAAAAATGCCGAGTGGTCTATCAGAAACCAATTGTGAAACCGTCGCATGAGTCACGATTTCTTTCACCTGTCGTTGTGCCTCCGCATAATCAGTAATTTGTGGCCCCTTTTCTTCCACGACATAATTTTCAAACGAAATACCACCATCACGAATAATACCCACTTGTCCTGCTGGCAAACTCATGACACCTTCCCACATTGTGTGTGGCGACAAGACATACTGCAAACGAAAAAATAAATTCAATGCATGTATGGAAACTTTTTTAGGAATGTCATGCACAAATAACGCACGAGCATCTGAGGAAAAAATAAATTTTCCTTGATAAATAGTGTAAAAAAGTGGTTTCACTCCACGACGATCACGCACCACATACGTCGTTGCTTCTTGTGTATCATAAATAGCAAACGAAAAAATTCCGCGAAGTTTTGTTAATCCTGCGACACCAAATTGTGCAAAATACGCAAGCACCACTTCCGTATCACCACTAGTAAGAAACGTGACACCACGCGCCATTAATTCATCACGCAATTCTTTAAAATTATACACTTCACCATTATAGACAATGACATATCGTCCATCATGCGACGTCATCGGTTGCGATGCACGCTCTGCAAGATCAAGAATGCTCAAGCGGTTGTGACCTAATGAAACATGATCATCAACAAATACACCGTTACCATCAGGTCCACGGTGTTTAGTCTTTTCATTCATCATGCGTATCCGTGACTCATCACGATACGTAAACCCATTAATACCACACATATTACTCTCCTTTAGAAATATACGCCCCCATCCGTTGCATAAGTGCAGACAAAGAATGTTTAGAAACAGCAATATCTTTAAGACTTTCTGGTGTCATTAACTCAAGATTACGAATGTATTCTGCAATTGCCTCAGGCGAATCATTTGTTGGTGCACTCGATAATCCAATTGCATCCGCATTATTTTTTGAGGTAACCACTTGTAATCCCGCACACAGACTTTCAACCATCGTCTTGTCGATAGTATCAGATGCCATGTTCACAAAAATTTGATACTGCGGATATATCGCACGTAATTCTGGCATAGGAAGTGGACCCTGAAACGTCACCCTATCTTCCAATTTCAAATCAATAACCAATTGTTGCAATTCTGCAAAATAATCTTTTTCAATTGCTCGGCCAATGATAGTTACCCGATACTCTGGCAACAACGCTAATGCGCGCAATACCAAATGAATACGTTTCGAACGAGATAAGCGATGCACCATCAATAATTCGGTACGAGGTTTTCGTTGGTCTCGTGGAAGTAAGGGCATATCCCAAAAACGCATATCAATACCATGCCCCGTCACTACTTTTTTAGGATTTCCCGTATACTGCGGCAAACTATCTACCGTTGCACAAAACATACGCGTTGCAACTTTTCCTGAAATCCACAAACCAATATTCATGGTGTAATGCGTATACCACAAATACATGGGAATTCTTTTTATCAACCACAACCAACTACCCGCCGCCAACCATTTCGGATTCATGTGCACGAACACACGATCATGCGGAACGGTCAAAATAATTTTCCACAATCGCAGTAATGAACCAATATAACCAACTCCTTCTTCCTTTCCTAACGAATATACCGGAAGTGATCCGTTGTATACTCCCTTTTCATAACACACGATACTTACCTCAAATCCCTGACGATTAAACTCCTGTGCCCATAAGGTTGCAAACGCTAAATCATCATCCAGTTCGTGAACCTTATGCGTAATAAATAATAACTTCATAGGAAAAAAGCGGACACTATCGTGCCGCCTCCTTATTTCTTTCTAATAATAATGACAAAATGTCTTGGTTTTGTGAAACAGCCACTGGAGCAACTTTTGGCACGGTTTGCGCAATTATTTCTGGCATAGTGACACTCCCCTCATGTAATACTTTATCTAAAATAGCCATGATGCGTTCGCCTGTTTTTCCATCCCAATACGGAATCACTGCTTTGCGACGTTTCCATTGTCCTTTTAAGGCACGCATTGCTGCTTCAACAATTTTTTCACGTGATACGCCAACCATTTCATTGGTACCATACTCAATAGTAATAGGACGTTCTGTTTCTGTACGCACGGTAAGTACCGGAACACCAATAACACTTGCTTCCTCTTGAATGCCGCCCGAATCAGTCACAATACATCGGGCGTATCGTTGTAACTTAAAGAAATCAAGATATGATTGTGGTTCAACGATAATTGGGGAAAAACGGGAATCAATAACAACTCCCGCACGTTCCAATGCTAACTTTGTGCGCGGATGTAACGGTAAAATGACCGGGCACTTTGCATGAATATCACACAATGCACCATACAACTCGAGTAATCGAGGTACATCATCAACATTCTCAGCACGATGCAACGTCGCAAGTACGTATGAGTATGGCAATAACTGTAACCGTTCAAGAACGCTTGATTTTTCAGCAATGCCTTCAAACAAATTCAAAGTATCAATCATTGTGTTGCCAACCAAATGCACGCGAGACATATCAACACCTTCCTTTTGTAAATTTATGAGAGCTTCTCCTTCACTAGCAAACAATAACGAAGAAATGTGATCTACCATCACACGATTAATTTCTTCATTCATGCGCCAATTTCGAGAACGAAGGCCCGCTTCTACGTGAGCAACGGGAATACCCAACGACACCGCTGTCATAGCGGCTGCAACCGTTGATGTCACATCACCAATAACCACCACCATATCAGGTTTTAACTGTTGCAATGAACTCGTCAACCGCTCCATGATAAGATGCGTTGTCGTAATACGATCATTTGAACCAATGTTTAAATTAGCATACAACGCCGGCATGTTAAACTGTTCAAAAAAAATAGTAGACAACTCATCAGAATAATGTTGTCCCGTATGAATAATCTCAATCTTAATTCGCTTTGAATATGAAACAGCTGCCGCACACAAGGCTGCTGCTTTAACAAAATTTGGTCGTGCTCCAACAATAATAGCAATGGTCTTCATATACTCTAGAATTACCAAAAAATGACGGTTCTGACAATGGACAGCTATGAAATAAGCTTTTTCCAATAATGAACTGAAATTTCTTGCGGATCAGTATCAAATCTACTCTGAATTATCGCGCGTGCTGTTGTCACATAGGCAACAGCGTCATGAGGATGTAACAACACATCAACAATAGCCTCAGCTAACAATCCATCATCAAAAGCAGTAATGACCCTTCCTGATTCCTTATCAATAATTACATCTCCCCCCAACCCAACATCAGTCATAACAACAGGAACACCAACATGAGTAGCCTCTAACACAACACGAGAAAAACTTTCGGTTAATGACGGAATAACGACAACATCAGCATGAGCATAATAGGAATACGTATGTGCAACATTGCCCACAAAACTTACCATACGGATACATCCCAAACTTTTTGCAATTGCCTTACACTCAAATATTTCACCACCATCCCCCACAACGACAACATGCGCATTAGGAACATATGAACGAATGTACGGCAACGCCTGCATCAATAGCGAAACATTTTTTTCAGGGTAGAGTCGCGCAACACACAAAATAATTTGTTTACCTGAAATTTCAGGTAACAATTCTGATAAATCAGTTTCTGTTGTATCATAAGCAACCATAATAGGTGCAATATACACCCGGTTACTATCAACAGATATCTTCTCAAGTGACTGCATCACCCGCAATGAAACCGCGCGAACACTGTGCGCTCGTCGCGTAATAAAGGCAGCACCAGCAATTACAAAATTCCAAAGTCGTGAACGATTACGATAATAATTACCAAACCAATCTCCATGGAGTTGTACCTCAAAAGGTATATGCGTAAGTTTGGATAGAATATATGCAAATAACCCGCAGCGCAGCGGATCTTGAGCACTCAACAATGACACATGGTGCGTATTACAATAGCGTAACAACGCCGCAATCGAAAAAAGATGGAATGGGACGGTGCGTATCGTCATGTTTCCTTCTATAATACTAAATTTTTTTGATGAAAAAACAAAAATAGTTAGTTGTGAAACTTTTTGCGACAATGCAACATGCCGCGCAAAACTTGCACTCGTTGTGTCACACAACGTTGTATCAACACTAATCAGTAAGACATGCATACAATACAGATACTGTTTTCTCACACATCGTAACATGTGAAAATTCATTGGTATCATTAGTATACCGCATACGCTCATAAAGCGCATCATCCGTGCACAATTGCATAAGATACGTACGAAGTTTTACCACGTCATGTAACTCATATAAAAAACCATGTACCCCATCAACAATCAACTCAACATTACCCCCCGCTTTACTAGCAAGAAGTGGCACGTGTGCCAAACGACCTTCTAACAACACATGAGACAAACCTTCATAGGAAGAATTATTTACTAACACACGTGCTCGATTGAGTGCAAACAACACCTGCTCGCGATTTGCCTCACCTAAGAGATGTATAAAACTCGCTGCCTTTTTTTCAGCAATATAACTTGCAACGGTTGCATAATATGGTCCACTCCCCAAAATAACAAATGGCGTGGTAACTCCTTGTTCATGGAGCGTAACTACCGCATCAATCAATTCCTCAAATCCTTTATGTGCAACCATGCGACCATACATTAAAATAACCTTTCCTTCGGGAAAATGAGGAATAGCTTCCTCGGTATCGGGTAACGCAACACCATTATACACAACCGAAATTTTGTCAGGAGAAATTCCCCAGCTCACCACAATTTCTTTCAGATAGTTGCTCGGTGTAATAATGTGTCGCGCATGTGCAACCACCATCAATCCCAATTTGGTAACGAGTGAAATGATAAAATCGTGTTTTTCCTGAAAAAAATCTTCAAGCGTTGCCTGAGTCTTCCCTTCGCGATATGCCTTTTCATATCCTTGAAACCCAACAACTTTTAATACATACGGTTTGCGCAGCAACCAACACACCAAGAAAACGGGAAATCCTGAACTCACCGTATCTTGTACATACACTAAATCGGCACGATATGCCATGCGCAAGACTCCTAAAAAATAACGAATTTTTGAAAATATTCCTCTATAAATAACAGTGACGCCCGAGTCGCGCACCGTATCATCATCACCATAGGTTATCACATCAACTGCTACTCCTTTAGTTTTAAAATAAGCGACTACGCGCGGAACATAGGTTGCCGGTCCACCTTTTTCAGGCGGATAAATTCCCGTCGCAACCGTAATGCGCGGTTGTAATAATTTTTCATACACCGCATCAAACTGAGGGAAAATAATATCCCATGAAAATCGTGCCGCAACAACTTGTGTCTGCGCGGTATAGTTATCACGATATTGACGTTCAGTCATCAAAAGAATCGCGTCACATAATTGAGAAATATCCTGTGGCGGTACCAACACCCCAACTGAAGGAAGTACCACATCAGGTAATCCACCAACTCGTGTTGCAACAATAGGTTTACCAAGCGCAAGCGCTTCAATGGCAGCTATACCTAAACCTTCCGCACGCGATGGCACTACAACAAAATGACAAGCGGCCAATACGGTCATCGCACGGTCATGAGCCAAACGACCATGCAACGTAACCTTCTGTTCTAAATGATGGGTAGCAATAAAAGAAGTAAATTCCTCTCGCATCACACCATCACCAACAAGATGTAAATGCACGGCAGGATTTTTTTGTACCACCTTTAAAAATGCCTCCAATAAATCTTGCACCCCTTTTTCAGGAGACAATCGTGCTAAACAACCAATATGAGTTACCCCGTCGGTAAGTGGAGACGTATTGCGAGCAATCGTATACAACTCATCCAAATGTACTCCATTATAAATCAACGAAACATCCTCATGACGCAATAATTCCGCCCGTTCACGCAAAAATTGGGAAATTGCTGTGACATGGTGTGGAGATGTATGAATCAACTTCCACAAAAATTGAGGAATGCTCTTCCCTGCTTTTTCATCAAGATCACCACTTTGTAACGTAAGCAGCCGTTTAATAGATGGTCGTACTATCGACAACAACCACAAGGCAATACCCGCATAACTTTCCATGATGGCATGAGCAATAACCGGTTTGCTACGCAACACTGCCGGCAATGCAAAAAATGGATAGAACAATTTATCAATAACCTTGTGACCAACACCCACACGAATAATGCGTGCACCAAAGTAATCCTCGGTACGAGGAAGTTTCGCATCATACAATCCAGTCACAATCGTTACCTCAAAATCATCACGACGCTCGGTTCCCAAATAATGCGCGAGTTCTTGCGCACACATCTCAGCACCTGACGTAAAGGGTGTAAAAAAAGCAGAAAGTATAGTGAGTTTTCGTGGTTTTTGTTCCTTCATATATACACTAGTATGCGTCCTGAACGGTTTTCTTGTCAAAAAAACAATTCATTGCTACCATTTCTATACAAATAACTAGAAAATATGCATATTTTAATCACGGGAAGTTCTGGAGAAATTGGTACAAATCTCGCACGTGCATTACAAAAATTAGGCCATTCCGTGCAAGGCATCGATAAACGCGAAAACACCTGGGTCACCACGATTCCTACAACTATTCTTGATTTATCACAACGATTCAGTGATTACACCAACGGATTTGATAACACACATATCACTAAACCAGACGTCGTTGTCCATCTAGCTGCAAATGCAAAAGTTCATGAACTCGTCGTAAATCCGCAACGCGCGTTGGACAACATTACGGATTGTTTTAATGTACTCGAGTATTGTCGTGCACAAAACGTACCTATCATTTTTTCATCATCCCGCGAAGTGTATGGTGATGTACACCGATTCTTAACCGACCGTGAAGCGGTTAATGAAACAAAGGCACAATTTGTCTACACCGAAAGTCCCTACAGCGCGAGTAAAATCGCCGGCGAAGCATTGATCCACTCCTATGCCCGCTGCTACAAACTTCCATACCTCATTTTTCGTTTTTCAAATGTGTATGGAAGATTTGATAATGATATTGAACGAATGGAACGTGTCATCCCACTCTTCATCAAAAAAATTCACAACGACGAACCGATAACTATTTACGGAAAAGAAAAAACACTCGACTTTACCTACGTTGACGACACCGTACAAGGATTAATTAAAGGAATTGAAAAATTAGCAAACGGTACCGTCAGTAACAAAACCTACAACCTTGCTTACGGTAAAGGACATACACTCCATGAAATGGCAACATTCATTGCAGAAAATTTAGGAAAAACAGTAAATCCAACATTTGAAGATTTACGACCCGGTGAAATTAGTTATTACGTTGCTGATATTACCCAAGCAAAAAACGATTTAGGATACAATCCCACAACAACACTGAAAGATGGTATCGCAAAAACCATCGCATGGTGGAAAGAACACGGCGATCTCTAGTACAAAAAACCTCGATAGTATCGGGGTTTTTTCATCCACAAATAAACCAGACAAAACCTGTTATACTGTAAGCATATGGATGAAAAACGCCCACTCATTCTCCATCTCATAACCCAAGCGGAATACGGTGGTGCACAAAAATACGTAGAAGAAATTGTAACGGGATTATCAGATGAATTCCGTTTTGTTGTTGGTGCTGGAGAACTCAGTAAGTCACACGAACTACTCATTCGTTTAGAAAAAAAAGGGTATTACACATTACACCTCACGGAACTCCACCGAAGCATCAACCCCTATCATGATATAAAAGCATTGCTGCAAATGACACGCATCATTTCTCGTATCAAACCAGACATTCTTCATTTACATACAAGCAAAATTAGCATTTTAGGAAGTTTGGCCACAATCATCAGTAAACGCACCTTGCGTATCAAAGGTGAAACCTACAAACCAAAAATTATTTACACCAGCCACGGTTGGGTATTCAACGAAAAAATATCCAAAATGCAAAAATGGTTTTATATTGCGGCTGAAAAAATTTCAGGTGTTTTTAAAGATGTTATTATCGTACTCTCAAAAGTTGATGAAACAGTTGGAAAAAAATTCCGCATTGGAAAAAAATCCCATTACACTATAATTCCAAATGGAATTACGCTCGACACCACGCAATTCCACGAAAAACATGATGCGCGCGACATACTCAAAAAACAAACCCAAGCAAAAATCCCACACCTTTCATTACACACATCAGGTAAAGAGCTGTGGATTGGCGTTATTGCAAATCTCTACGAAAATAAAGGTCTCGATGTGTTGATTCGCGCTATGGCGCATATTAACCGACTCCAAAAAGAACAACCCTTTGACCACACCATAAAAGCAATGATTTTGGGTGAAGGTGCTATGGAACAAAAATTGCGTGCAGAAATTACTATGCACGGACTTGAAGAAGTAGTGTTGCTCGCTGGAGGAACCAAAGACGCATGGAAATATCTCAAAGCATTCGACATATTCTGCCTCCCCTCATACAAAGAAGGATTCCCTTATGCGGTCCTTGAAGCTATGGATGCAGGAATTCCTTGTGTGGTCAGTAGTGTGGGCGCCTTGCCAGAATTCATTACGAATCACGAAAATGGATTACTCGTAACTCCCGGAGATGAAGAAGAATTACAAAACGCAATACTTGAACTCATTCATCATGAGGATGTCCGCAAAAAAATTGGAGAAGCTGGCCAAACAACCGTTCACAAACATTTTACCCGCAAAAATTTCTTAGAAAAAATTTCAGATCTCTATAACAAACAAATGGACAAACGTTCATAATTTGTCTTTCCTTCAAAACATTGCGTAAACATTGGTAGATCTTTTGTGATTAAGTCGGGACGCTCTGCGTGTGCAATAAAACGAGAAGTATCAGTAGACGGTACCCCAACAGCAACTAACAACAAAACTAAGTTATTAGGAATTTTTAACCCACGATCAATATATTGTTGTGCCATGCGCACTGCCAATACAGGAGTATCCGGTGTATATTTTTTTGTATCAGCAACACTCATTTTTGCACGAGTCAACTGTGCTGCACTATACATGCCAATTTGTTCGTAATCACTCGCTAATAATGCTAATTCAGAATCAGGAACCGCTAACCTAAATTGTGGGTATAGTCGATACACAATATTTTGCGAATATATAAATGACGCAAGATGTAACGAACGTAATTGTGCCGCAACTCGCGTTTGCTCCTCATAATTATTGGGCACAAACCCATGATCAAGTGCAAACAACAAATCCTCTGCCGCCCCCACACTATCCCCTTTCGATTCTTTAAGATATGAACGAAATGCAAATGAATACATCACCTTTGGGTTGATAGCAATCGCCTCATCAACAGTACGTAACGCCGCATCAACGTTTCCATATACTACTTGCGCTTTTGCTTTTAAATAATAAGTTTGCTGACGAGCGGGAGACAACAATTGCAGTGTTTGATATATACCCATCAGAGTATCATAATGTGCCGTATCATGGGGCAACAATAGATACAACGATGTCTCTTCTAATAATGGTTGTAATTCACGTGGTTGCTGTACATGCGCACGTTCAAGCGCCACAATAACTTGTTGCACTAATCGTTGCTTACGATCTTCGGAAAAACGCAACGATGGGTATACTTCTTGTAAATGTCTGGAAACATCAATGACAACATCTTTATAATAGGGACTACTGCTCGACAATAACGTATCAATAAACATGACCACACTTTCAGGATCAGAATATTTATTCTTCATCATCGCCACAACCTGACTATTAATACGAGCCGGAATTATATTGCAATACACCATGCCATATAACACCACGACACCGCCCAAAATTACCGCATGCCATTTCCTAAATCGAGGTGTTAACACAGCAGCATCACGTTGTGCAACATACGCACAAAAAATCATAATACTCAACAATGAGACATGATGATCAAACACAAAAATCTTTGCAAAAAAATCGGCAGCAAACACGGCAATAAGTAACGAACCTTCCAGAGGGCTATATATCTCTCCAACTACTTTTCTGCGAACCGTTATCACTAAAACCGCATACAAATACACATAGGCACCAAATCCAATAATACCCATGGTGGCCAAAATATTTAAAACGCTGTTATGTGCATTATCAAACCATGTCTCGTAAAACGAATATTCCGTGGATTGTGGATTAAATCGTTCATTAAAAACATGGTGAAACGTGTCATACCCATATCCCAACAATGGTCGGCTTTGTAATGCATCAACCGCGATCCGCCATGCAATGAGACGCGGTCCCACATCTTGAGAAAACGTTACAATTCTCCCAATAGAAGTTTTTTGCAGTTCATGTTGCAACGGTGAAACAAAAATTATAGAAACTACTACTCCCGTAAGCAGAAGTCCTGCAACAATCTTCTTTCGTGCCTTTCTAAAACTCCAAAAAAAATAACACAATACAGAAACCAATAATCCAACAACAAGTCCAAATAATGCACCACGACTTTCAGAATAAAGTAATGCGCCAAACATCAATAATCCTCCTAACAAATAAACAGACCGAGCTGTTTTCTCTTTTACAAATAAATACGCACTTAAAAAAATACTTACTGCCATGGCATTTCCCAAATAAATAGGATTGCCCAATGTTGCATAGGCACGCCCACCCGGTTGCGCAAATAAAATTGAGGAATCAGAGAATCGCTGTAATATCGCAATAATTGCCATCACTGTTGAAACCCCAAAAAAGAATAACAGCACATGACGAAACCCTAAAAAAGTAATCCCCTGTTCTTCGTTTCCCTCGTATCCACGGAAGGCAAATAAACACAAAAAGAAAAAAGCGATGTAATGCAATAAAGAAAATAACCCGCCCATGCGCTCTTGATTGGAATACCAGGAATGATAAAAATCTACCCCAAAAATACCCGACAACAAAGAAACGCCAAATAGCACACACAACGCAATGGCAACCTTATCAAAACGAAATCCCAAGGATCTATTGCGATACACCATAAACCCCGCAACAAGCACTCCCATTTCAACGGCTAAACGAAATCCAAAAACCTTCGGAGTGACAAAGGGGAAAGTGAGAGAATTTGGTAATACAAACAAAGGGGTACACAAAGCAAAAAACAACGCACCCAATAACAATTTATAGTAAAAACCTTGCGAATTCATATACTGGTAGTATACCGCGCACCCATTCATCACAACAAGGAATAAACCCTGAAAAGATTGACTTTTTTGCAAAAAGATGGTATAAAAATACAGATCCCGCCGCACGAAGGTCGTGCGCACAAGGGCTCGCAACCAGTCCTTTGACAAAAGGAGAAAAAATGAAAAAAACATTGCTATTCTTTGTAATACTGGCAAGTAGCTGTGACGTTCAGTTTGGTGATGATTTTTGCAAAACAAATCCCACCAATGAAAACTGCACCGCAAAGCTTGTTGATGGTTACAATATTGATACAGAAATAGATGGATACACTGAAGTCGGTGTTGATAGTAACGACGAAACAAGTGTCGAAGAAATTGCATCATTTGATGCAGCCGACACAGAAGACGTCGTAAAAATACCAGACACTAACGACATCACCATCAGTGAAGAAGTAGAGACGCCCGACACAGACGATACAGACACGGTAGAAATCACAGAAGTTACCGAGTGCACAACACCCGATGATTGTAGTGGTACCCTACCCGCCTGCAAACTCCATGCGTGCGTTGATAATCTGTGCGTCGTCATTACCGACGACAATGGAGCACTGTGTGACGATGGCAACGCCTGCACACAAGATGACCACTGTATCAATGGAACCTGTGAAAGTGGTTCTACGGTTTGTGAATGTACCACAACATCTGATTGCGCTTCCAAAGAAGACGACAATCTCTGTAACGGCACACTCATCTGTACTGATGGAACGTGTATCATCGATCAAACCACGTTAATCAACTGCACGATGGATGATCAATGTATTATCGCGAGTTGCAACCCACAAACCGGAAAATGTGATACCGTTAACAAAAATTGTGACGATGGTAGTAATTGCACTGAAGACTCGTGTAACAACGGCGTGTGCAACAATATCATTAACGAACAATTCTGTGATGATCATAATCCCTGTACTTCAGAAACCTGTGAAAAAACGGGTTGCGTCTACACGTATCTTACAACACCCTGCAATGATGATATCCCTTGTACCGTGGGTGACGTCTGCAAAGATGGAGCCTGCGCGGGGAAAGAAAAAATTTGCAATGATGATAATGTCTGTACGGATGATGCCTGCGAAAATGGCACCTGCGTATTTACTCCCAACAATGCACCGTGTAATGACTTGAGTGAATGCTCAAAGGGCGATACCTGCATTGACGGAAACTGCACGGGAACTATTGATGGCACTTGTTTTTGCAATAGCGACAATGATTGCAGACCACTCGATACTGATTTTAATGTATGCAATGGAACCTACCTCTGCGTAGACCACAGCTGCGTTGCTAACAATATCGTCGTGACCTGCGAAGAAACCGGAAATCCCTGCGCAAAAAACATTTGTAATCCAACCACCGGAGAATGTATCTTGACGAGTATCAATGAACAACAACCCTGCGACATTGGACACAAATGCAAAACCAATATGGTGTGTAGCGATGGTGTGTGCGACGGAAATGGTATTGTCTGCAATGACCAAAATGAGTGCACCAAAGATACGTGCGAGGACAAAATCGGATGTATATTTGCTAAACTCACCATGATCGCATGCGATGATAACAACCCTTGCACACTCGCTGATATGTGTACTGATGGCATATGTAAATCAGTAAAATTGGTGTGTGATGATGGGGTACCCTGCACCACGGACACCTGTGTGCTCGGATCTTGCACCTACCAACCACAAAACGAAAAATGTACAGAATTGACGCCGTGTGGAAAATTCACCTGTGACAAAACGGTAGGATGTGTCATTACTCCAACCTATCCTGACATTTGCAACGACAACAACCCATGTACTGCAGATTTCTGTGCACTACAAGGATGTGTCTACCAACCAATCGAAGGTATCTGCACTGACAATAATGAATGCACTATCAACGACACTTGTTCACTCGGTACCTGTACCGGCGAAAACAAAAATTGTGATGACGGTATTGCGTGTACCAATGATGCCTGCAGTAGTAACGAATGTACCCACCAACTCGTCGATACCACGTGTAACGACGGAAAGGAATGTACCCTCGATACCTGCACACTCAACGGTTGCACCAACACAACAAGCAATGCTTTGTGTGATGATGCAAATCCTTGCACTAACGATATTTGTGCCATCAATGGTTGCGTCCACACCAATCTCACTATGGGATCCTGTGACGACAACAATCCCTGCACAACCAATGACATTTGTGCATTGGGAACTTGTACGGGAGTAAAAATTTGTGAATGTGCCACAACAACTGATTGCGCTTCCAAAGAAGATGGCAATCTCTGTAATGGTACACTCCTCTGCGATACAACCGCGTTCCCCTACACATGCAAAGTCGATGTGACAACCGTGAAAACCTGCGATCCCTCACTCAACACTGAGTGCTTGGAGAAACAATGTAACCCAGCAAATGGCAACTGCAGTTTTACCGCAGTACATGACGCACTCCCTTGTAATGATGGAGACGCCTGTACGGTGGACGAATATTGTAATAACGGATCATGTACACCCTTCATTCCCAAAGACTGCAATGATCAAAATGAATGTACGCTTGATGCCTGTAGTAGCCCCAGTGGCTGCACACATACGTCACTCAACTTCAACAGTTGTGACGATGGCAATTTCAACACTACCTTTGATACCTGCGTACAATCCGTATGCACAGGCGTCGTTCCCTTCTACGAAGATGGAAATGGCGACACGAGTGATTGGACATTTGCAAGCAACAATGCAACCTTTGGAATTTGGAAATTCATGGACGATGCATTCAATCCGGCAGCTCCAGACCCAACCAAGGTATTGCGATTCTTTACTCAAGGCGCTCAGTCAGTGCAACTGCCCACAACGGTCGTTGCAACGGCAAGTAGTCCAACATTTGAAATCCCCAAAACCGCAGCACCAACACTAACCCTATGGCGCATTGGGAATACCAAATGTGAATATGGAAAAGTTGAAATTCTCATCAACACAACCAAAGTTGATGAGATTTGTGGTGATACGGTCAACTGGGCAAAATATTCATATCCGCTCCCCACCAACGTGCCAAGTGCAACTCTGACGCTTCGTTACACCTTTTACACCGGTATAGCGATTCCCCAAGATGCGCTCTGGTATCGATTCGATCTTTTTAAAACAAACCCATAAATAACAAAGCAGCTTCAGTGAAGCTGCTTTTTTAATTTCAATACAATTAAAAAACGGTGTGCAACATCCCCCGTAGAGGACATCACACACCGTAACAATTTTATCTATCCAACAAATGAACAAATTCGGGGGATTGATCCATGATGCGTTCCCTAATCACTTGATGATGGGTGGTGTCAGGCATTGGCAAACAACGCCGAACCAACAAACCACCTCGATACGAGGGATTGCGATACACTTCGCACAAATACGTCTTGCCCAACTCAAAACCTTCTGGCTTCGTGAGGGGCATCATGCGAATAGTTGGATCCTCAAGAGCATACATACCTCGAGCATCCTGACCAAACATCAACGGTCGATAACCCATGACACGATACCGCTCCAACTCACGTTGAGCTGAGATTGAATCGCGATAAGCGGTAAAGAGTTTAGAGATTTCAATGACAGAGGTAATGTCGCGACTAAGAAATGGCATTATCACGCGTTCAACAATCTCAGTACTGAGAAACTGTCGCGGAAGAGATACTCGATAGATACCATCCTTTTGCAAGACTCCTGAAGTACACAGTGAGTCAAGATCAGAATAGTAAAAATCAGTATGTCGAATATCCCCACCACTTTTTTCAACACCAATCATGAGCGGATGATGTTGTGTAACCATACGACACTCATACGCATTAGTCTTCTCGTGAAACTCCAAAGAAGAATCACAGAAGGGACACAATGCGATAAGGGTACGGAGTCGCTCCATTCCCTGCTGATCGCGCGTGTGCGTTTGCGCACGATATGCTGCAATCTCGTCAAAAGATGGCAGTTTTGCACGCGCAACAGAAAGTTCGTGTGTCAGGAGATTTGCAACCCGTTCTGCCTCAGACAGTGTCACCACATCCAATTCACACAATTCCTTCAACTTCAGTATGGAAACAAAGTGTCCATAGGTAGTAATAAACTCACGAGTCGCAACAACCAATCTTTCAAATTCAATAAATCGAGAGTCGCTTTGTAGTGGTAGGCGGAGTGCATCACAAAATTCATCTACCACATGGTGCATGTCATCCTCGGAAACTTCTCGACAAATCACATCAAAATCTCCCTGAGGAAATACTGACGCA
Organism: uncultured Gammaproteobacteria bacterium; assembly: GCA_964622665.1. Classification (GTDB taxonomy): domain Bacteria; phylum Patescibacteriota; class Patescibacteriia; order Magasanikbacterales; genus CAZUUO01. The sequence continues at coordinate 15,688 of CAZUUO010000017.1, forward strand.
ATTGTTGCAAGAAGATTTGCTCGAAGTTCTTCACCATGCTTGAGTTGTGTGAGCAAATATTCAACCCGAGAAACAATCGATGAACTGCCAAAACCATACATACTTTTCGTATACACGAAGTATATCTGGTTACGCACTTCATCGGGTGTTTCATCATCAAGCGTTGTGTATGTGTGAGCTCGCAAGAGCACACTATGCAAATAACGCTCAAGGACAATGCTCTGACGCTCAGGTACCACTTGTGTCTCCAAATAGTTAACGGCAGTTTCCTCAAGGAGGTCAACTGAAATGACGTGACACCAGTGTGCAAACAAACGAGATGTTGCTCGCTCATACGCATATACCAGCACCACATTGCGACCACGAGGCACAACAAATGAACCAGGAAAAATATTAATCGCTTTAACGTTTCCCGACTGTCGATCTCCCGTAAAGTAGCTTCGCCCATCATCAACAATGAGATGATGCTTGAGCGCCGCCAACAAGGCAAAAGAAAGTTGGTCGAGCGGGTCATCATGTTGTCGTGCGGAAGTCATAGCAACACCAGCCTCCTGCATACGAGCAATCAAATCTTCCCAATCCCGTTGGATTTCATCCATAGCTTTCAAATTTATCCCATACCGTCTCCCAAAGTCAGTACGTGCATATCTATCCTCACACGCAAGATACATTGAAAAACAAGTATAGAATGAAAGAAAG
>CAZUUO010000018.1:0-1138 GCA_964622665.1 uncultured Gammaproteobacteria bacterium
GTGCGTTTAGGAAGTGTCGTAACGGTTACCAAAGGTGGAGAAGAGAAGGTAATGAGTATCGTTGGGGCGCAAGAAGCTGATCCTCTTCAGGGTAGAGTTTCAAATGAATCACCATTGGGCGCTGCATTGTTGGGTAAAAAAGTTGGCGAACAAGCAACCGTAACAACACCAAAAGGTGAAAACAATTACGTTATCACTCATATTGCGTAATATGACCGGCATCCAAATAGTTCTCATTATCGCAGCGTTGGCATTCTTGGTACTAACCATTCTTTCTATTACCAAGAAAAAAACGTCAAAGTTGCATGGAGGATTTTGGGTGATCGTGTGGGTGCTTGGTATTATCGTGACCTATAACCCTGAACTCGCCAATAGATTTGCTAATAAAGTTGGGGTGGGCCGCGGGGTAGATGCTGTGTTATACGTGGTGGTCTTCTTTCTCATGTACTCGGTATTTCGATTATTGGTGCGCATTGAACGGACAGAAGCCAACATCACAAAGTTGTCTCAACATATTGCGATGCTTTCATCGCATCATGAAGAAAAAAAATAATATGCAGGTGGTAATGCTCACTCCGGTATATCCACCGTACAAAGCAGGAATGGCGCATGTTGCTTGGCAGCACGCGTCATTTTTACGTGAGGCCGGACACACGGTGACTGTGGTGACGCCGCGATATAACAATATTCCGCGCGACACAACGCACGATGGCGATGTGGTGCGCATACAGAGTCTATTCACATTTGGTAATGCGGCGTACATCTCTTCATTTGAAGAAATTGAATCAAAACTGGCGCAAGCAGATATTATCCTTCTGGAATACCCATTTATTGATTGTATTGGAGCGCTCGCAAAAGTAATGAATAAACATCGCCATATCAAATTGGCGGTTTATTACCACATGGACTTAATCGCCCATAACTGGAAAAAAATTCCTTTTGCCTATTACACCAGTAAGGCAATGACTTTTTTTAATAGATTACAACAACAAGGGAGATTACATATTGCTGGTAGCAGTCTTGATTATCTTGCGGGGAGCGACGCTGCACAGTTTCTCAATAGTGCAACCGAGATTCCATTAGGTGTTGATGAAAAACAGTTTATTGCATTAGCGTCCGATTACGCACAAACGAAGTT
>CAZUUO010000018.1:1238-14748 GCA_964622665.1 uncultured Gammaproteobacteria bacterium
GATTGTGTGGCATACTACTAATACTTCGTGCTGCGGTGATTACTAAATATAGTAGTGTCTAAGACAAATTGCTACTATATGCAGTGTCAGGCGGCACGATTTTATTTTATCTGCAAAAAAGAAATAATATCAGGAGAAGGGTAGGCAGCACGCGTCTGCATATTGGTGGAAGTATCGGTAATAAGTAGTAAGTGATTGGTCCCGATAAGTGTGTGCTGGCTGGTATAGTACAAGGTTGTATTGTAGGGGATTTCAAACGTAGTACTGAGCATTTCTGCTGAGTTGGTATGAACAATATCACTATGTAAATTGTGGACACCTGCACCGACGAGCTCCTTTTGGGCGGTAGCCATAAGATCGCCTAGCGTTGGCCGAGCATCCGGAAGGGGAAAGGTGGTGAAAGAAATACTCCGTTGAGGTGTGCTCGTGGCAGTAGCGGCTTCAAACAAGTGAATAGTGTGGTTGATGTTTTTTTGACTTTCATCGAGTGTCCAAGCACGGGGGATAATAAAAGAAAACTCCTCCAGCTCATAGGGAGAAAAATTTGCAGGGACAGCTTTTCCTTGGTTTGCAACATCGGTAGGTGGCGTAGGAATTGAAGGAGTAGTTGATTGGCAAGATGCACCAGTGAAAAGACATGCACAGAAAATAAGAGTCAAAAATTTATGCATATGCTATACTGTAGACTATAAAGATAGTCGCATAATAGCATACTTATTGTGCGAGCAGTGAGTGAACAATATGGTACATGAACGTATTTTGCGATTTACACTCGGTATCGTGTTTGTATGGATGGGAATTTTGATAGCGCAACACGGTGATGGTTACAGTTCTTTATTAGCGCCATGGGTTGTTGAAAAAATACCCGTAGGAGTAACATTGCCACAAATCATGATGGGGATAGGAATTTTTGATATTGTAGTGGGGCTTTGGTTATTGTTTGGTATGTATCCAAAAACAGCTGCATCAATTGCTGCGCTTCATTTGGCGGTTGTGTTAGTGGTAACGAGCAAGGATTTACAGAGTGTCCGCATTGCTGACATTGGATTACTGGGTGCGGCAATTTCTCTAGCAGTCACGAAACAAACGATATATTTTGAGGATTAATGCAAACTTTTTGCAAATAATAAAAATTCGTGGTAGTATACGGGTACTATGGATTATCAAAGCTTATTAGCGATGCTGGTAATTATTGCCGCATCATCACTCCTCGGTTTAACAGGCGGACTTTCATTATTATATTTTAAAAATCACGTAGAAAAGTACAGTCTCTATTTTCAGGCGTTTGCGGTTGGAGCTATGGGGGGCGTCTCACTATTTCATCTATTACCCGAGAGTTTTGAATTGGGAAGTGAATGGACTCCGTGGTATATCGCACTTGGTTTACTGGCGTTCTTTCTCATTGAAAAAACGTTTATCATCAATCATTGTGATACGCATGGTATTGAATATCATGAACATAAAGAAAGTAAAAATGGCGCGACGGTACAATTGGTGCAAATTGGAGACACTATTCATAATTTTATGGATGGCGTCGTGATGGGTACGGCATTTTTGGTAAATGCTCCGGTGGGTATCGCTGTGGCAATTTCACAAATAGCTCACGAAATTCCACAGGAGATGAGTGATTTTTCAATTCTCATTAAAGCAGGATTGTCACGTTCACGAATTATTTGGCTCAACGTAGCATCATCATTAAGTTCGGTGCTCGGCGCCTTAATGGTGTTCATATTGGGTGCAGCGTTCCACAATGTTGTAGAAATACTCTTACCAATTGCGGCGGGTGGGTTCATGTACCTTGCATTTTCTCACATTCTCCCAGAGTTACACCACGAAACAAAATGGAAAAATTCAGTGCTCCAACTTATCTTAATTATTGCAGGTCTATTTATTATGTGGGGGCTCCATGTAATAGGTGAATAAGTCCTTTGACAGCACTGCCGCCACATATTACGCTGTATACTATAAGAAAATTGTAACAAAAACGTATGCAGTACTCTATTGGTATCATGGGTTCTTCGGGATTTGTTGGGGGAGCAATTAAACGTTTTTTCCAAAAAACAAACACACCTAACTTATTTTTATTTGATAAGTACAAAGGAGAGGGATCTTTGGAAGACATCCAAAAAGCAGATGTTGTTTTCGTTGCAGTGCCAACACCATACGAAGAGGAAAAAGGTGGATTTGATTTAACCTTTGTACGCGATGCAATCTCGTCACTGGTTGGATCAAAAATTGTCGTGATTAAATCAACAGTGTTACCTGGAACAACAGAAAATTTCCAAAAGGAATTTCCACACCATAAATTTATTTTTAATCCAGAATTTTTAACACAAGTCACTGCAGACAGTGATATGCAATATCCTGACCGACAAATTGTCGGATATACCAAAGAAAGTTACAGTATTGCAAAAGACATTGTTCGTATATTGCCCCTTGCACCATTTGAAAGAATTATTCCCGCAACGGAAGCAGAAATGGTAAAGTATTTTAATAATACGTGGTTTGCTACCAAAGTAGTATTTGCAAATCAAATCTTTGATCTTTGTAAGTCATTACAACTCAACTACGAAAACATTCGTGATTGTGCGTCAGCTGACAAACGAGTCGGCCCATCACATCTTGATGTTTTGCATGGGGGATATCGCGGATACGGCGGCGCCTGTTTACCAAAAGATACTCGCGCATTGATTCAACTGGGTGAACGCGTAGGAACGAGTATGGATCTCTTAAAGAAAGTTGAAGAAATAAATAACGATCTTCGCTCAAAAAATTTGATGGAAGAACGAACGGTAGTGCAAAAGACCGATAACGGTAATGTGCCACCAGCAGTAGAAGAAAACATGCAACTCCACCTTGATATTCCTCGAGGAGTCTAACAAAAAAATATGAAATACCTCGTGACGGGAAGTGCAGGTTTTATTGGCGCTCAACTAGCCAAGGAACTCGTGAATCGCGGTCACGAGGTTTTTGGTATTGATAATTTTGTAACGGGATATCGCGACCGCGTATTTCCTGAGTATACTTTCATTGAAGGAGACTTACGAGATGAATCGGTCTATGAGAAATTACCAAAAGATTTAGATGGCATTTTTCATCTCGCCGCTGTACCACGCGTACCACGCTCAATTGAAGAACCAAAAATGACACACGACTATAATACGAATTCGGTAATAAACCTCTTTGAATTTGCGCGACTAACGGGCGTTAAAAAAATCGTTTCCGCTTCCTCATCAACCGTATATGGTAATCAAGAACGAATGCCATTACATGAAGGGATGGTGTTACAACCCATTTCACCCTACGGTGCTCAAAAAGCGCTTCTAGAACACTATGCTCGAACCTACGCTTTTTTGTTCGGCATCGACATGGTGTGTTTGCGTCTATTTTCAGTGTATGGTCCTGGAATGAATCTTGATGAACAGCACGCACTCGCAATACCGGCATTTATAAAAGCGCGAAGAGAAAATAGACCCCTCACAATATTTGGTGATGGCACCTACACGCGCGACTGTACGCATGTATCAGATGTGGTCAATGCTTTTGTATTGTCCATGGAACATGCTGACTTGAAAAAATTTGAAGTATTCAACATTGGCGCAGGAAAAAATGTATCAATTAACCACCTTGCACAAGTAATCGGTGGAGAAGTACAATATAAGGAAGGACGCAAAGAAGTTAAAGATACCCACGCGGATAATGCAAAAGCACGAAGTGTGTTACAATGGGAACCAAAGGTAACCATTGAAGAAGGGATCGCAGATTTAAAAAAAATATATGGAATTTCCTAAAAAAAATTGGGTTCGTGGCGTGTTGGTAGCAACAGGTGTCGTAGTCATTGCGGCGGGAGGATTCGGCTGGTATCAGTATCGAACCTACCAAAAAGCAATGGATCAACTAACGACAGATGAGTTAAAAGGAATTTATGCTGACGCGCTTGATCGTGAAGCAAAATTAAAGAAGGAAGTAACTTTTGATGCGGTAATTGGGGCGGGGTTTAAGTGGAAATCATTGGGAGATGCAACACAAAATCCATACTTTTATAAAAAAGCAATTACTGCCTACGCAAAAGGAACTAAAAATGATAGTGCACGCAGCTCTCTCTTTTTCTTAAATGCAGGAAATATATATAAGGCAATGGGTAAATTTGAAGAAGCTGATGATCAGTATAAACAAGCAATCAACCTTGATACAGGAAACGAAGCAAATCACATTGCCCGCATTGAAATGTACATGTATTGGAAAGGTAAAACACAAGACGATGTGCTCTATGTAATTGATGAAGCAGCAAAAGTAGTACTTGCAAACGGCAATATCAACCTTTTGAAAGCAGAATACTTGTCGAATGTTGGCCGATATGAAGAAGCACTGCGCACCTATGAAGCACTGCTCGTTGTATACAATAAAACAGGAAATAGTGCTATTATTAAATCAAAGATAGAGGAGTTGCAAAGAAAAATTCAACAAATGAAATAATGTAATATCAACCATATGGAATGTGAAGCACACGGAGCTTGTGAGTGTGGGTCATGTGACGCTATGATCGATTGCTGTAATCCAGCGGCAGAGTGCACCTGCGATGATATATCGCTTGAAGTACCTATGGATTAAAAAACACCGAATCACTTCGGTGTTTTCTTTTACATTAGGTCTGCCATCCAGTTTGGATCAACGGCGACTTCAATATCGAGGAATACTTTTTTATTTGCGTAAGCTTCTAATTCTTTACGAGCGCTACTGCCCATTTCCTTTAATTTTCGGGCCCCCGTACCGATAATCATTTTTTTATGGCGATCAGTATTGGTTAAAATACGAGCTTTGATGACAACGAGTGTTGGTTTATTTTCAATACTGTCCACCACAACGGTAACACCATAAGGCAGTTCATCAGAAAGAGTGTGAAAAATCTTCTCGCGGATAACTTCAGCAGCATAGTGTCGTTCATCACGAAGTTGCGCATCAGCTGGATACAAAGGTTCAGCTTCAGGGAGCTGCTTGAACACTTCATTGATCAGTGTTTTGAGATGTTTTTGGTTGAGCGCACTGATTTCAATAGTTGCAACCGCATCCTCAAACAAATCTTTATAGTCAGGAGCGTAAGGGCGTTTGTCCTCATCAAGATCAATTTTATTGATAACTAAAATGATAGGAGTTTTAGTTTCACGAAGGAGTGCTACGAGACGACGTTCCTCATTACCAATCGAACGGGTAGGATCAACAACGTATAAAATTACATCAACGTCTTTGATTGAGTACTCAACGCGAGAACGGAGGGCCTTTGAGAGCATGTCACTGCCGTCTAAAAAAAATCCAGGAGTATCCATGATCACAATTTGTCCACGATCATCGTTGATAATACCTGAAATAATATCACGAGTTGTTTGTGGTTTTGGGGTAACGATGGCCATTTTTTGACCAACCAACGCATTAACGAGGGTAGATTTGCCGACGTTTGAACGTCCGACAATGGTGACCATGCCTGATCTTTTGTGGGTAGGTGTGCTTTCCATAGGAAGTCAGTATACGAAAAAATGGCCAAAAAGTCAAACATAAAAATAGTCACAAGACGGCGTATACGCAGATGTGCTATGGTAAAAAAAAACTATGAAACACAAATTCATCTTTGTGGTGGGGGGAGTATTATCAGGGGTAGGAAAAGGAACAACAACGGCATCCATCGGCCTACTCTTAAAAGATCGGGGATATAAAGTGACTGCGATGAAAATTGACCCGTACTTAAACATTGATGCGGGAACGATGAATCCGGTAGAGCATGGAGAAGTATATGTAACTAAGGACGGATTAGAGTGTGACCAGGATTTGGGGAATTATGAACGGTTTATTGATTTGGAATTGACCAGAGAAAATTACATGACGGCAGGACAGGTTTTTCAGACAGTGCTCGACAAAGAACGTGCCCTTCATTATGGTGGCAAATGTGTGGAAATGGTACCACATATTCCTGATGAGATATTGTCACGTATTCATCGTGCCGCAGAAAAAGACCAGGCAGATGTGACCTTGGTTGAAGTGGGGGGAACGGTTGGTGAATACCAAAACATGCTATTTTTAGAGGCAGCTCGTCTCCTCAAATTAAAACAACCGCATGATGTGGTATTTGTATTGGTGAGTTATTTGCCTGTTCCACCAAGTATTGGAGAGATGAAAACCAAACCAACACAATATGCGGTGCGATCCCTGAATGCTGTTGGAATTCAGCCTGACTTTATTGTGGCACGCTCAGAACACGAACTCGATGATCCACGCAAAGAAAAAATGTCGATACACTGTAATGTCACGCCTGACTGCATTATTCCGGCACCCAACGTGGAATCTATTTATGAAGTGCCCCTCAATTTTGCACGGGTGCGTTTCACAGAAAAAATACTAGAGAAACTAGGGTTAGAAGAACGTGACGGTAGTATGACCGCGTATCGTGAACTCGTCGCTCGTATTAAAACACCAACGCGTGCGGTGAAAATAGCGGTGGTGGGAAAATATTTTGGAAGTGGTGGATATATTTTAAAAGATGCCTACATTTCAATTATTGAGAGTATCAAACATGCGGCGTGGCATTTTCATGCGCGTCCCGACATTGAATGGTTACATGCCGAACATTTTGACGATGGTGCACATTTGGATGAATTGAAACATGTCGATGGTATTTTAATCCCCGGAGGTTTTGGCGCGCGTGGTATACAAGGGAAATTAAATGTAATCCAATATGCGCGAGAACATAATATTCCGCTTTTTGGAATTTGTTATGGTATGCAATTGATGGTAATTGAAACCGCGCGAAATATCCTCAAACTCCGTGATGCTCATACAACGGAGATTGACGAAACAACAACACATCCAGTTGTGCATATCTTGCCCGAACAGGAAATGTTGCTCCACGAACATAATATGGGTGGCACGATGCGCCTGGGCAGTTATCCTTGTCAGTTAGAAGTTGGTTCAAAGGCACAGTGTGCATATGGTAGGGAAGTTGTGGAGGAACGTCATCGTCACCGCTACGAGGTAAATACTGAGTATGAAGATCAACTAGTGCAAGCAGGTTTACGATTTAGTGGGAGATTTTTTGAAAAAAATCTCCCTGAAATTGTAGAACATGTCACACACCCATTTTTTGTTGGTGTGCAATTCCATCCTGAATTTCAAACTCGCCCCCTAAAACCACACCCACTCTTCCGTGCATTTATTGAAAGTGCATTACTGAAAACAAACAAATAAAGAGAAATAAAAAAACCGCCCAAAAGGCGATTTTTTTAGATAACGTGTACGAATGTGCGAGGAAGAAGTTTACCATTGTATCGGCGAACTTTTGAAGTGGTAAATGATACCTTTCCTTCTTTCATTGCCAAGATGGTGTCATCTTTACCGCGTTTTACATTTTTACCAGGGTAAATACGTGTGCCGCGTTGACGGACGATCACGTTGCCGATTCCTGCTACTTCACCGTCAGCGATCTTCACCCCAAGATATTTTGGTTGTGAATCTCGACCAAGGGAGGTCGAACCGGCGCTCTTTTTTGTTGCCATAGTAGGAGTCCAGAAATAATTGTTGAAATTTGTGAGATTATTGTAGCTTTTTTACTATCAAACTGTCAAGCTCAGAAAGTGGAGAAAAATAAGGCATATTTCGGCACTTTTGGATAAATTCCACAGAATTGACAAAAAATATCAACTCATAGTAAACTAGTCACATAATAAACTATGACACTAAACGAAAAAGTTGAACAATGTTTAGAGGGTATTCGACCAGCTCTTGCTATGCATGAGGGAAATGTCGAATTAGTGAGTATTGATGAGGAACAAGGGATTGTAACGGTAAATTTCCTCGGGGGATGTAAGGGATGTCCCATGTCACAAGTCACCCTCAAAATGGGTATTGAAGCAGAGATATTGGCAAAAGTACCTGAAATCAATGAAGTCCGCGCTGTGGGTGTGGATGAAGCCTTTAATGAGGAAGGTGAGGGTTGTGGGTGTGGTGATGAACATGGTGAGGAAGAAGGGTGCTGCAATGACGATGATTCTTGGTTTAAAGAACTACTCGCAACCGAGAAAAAAGAAGAAGGTGAAGAGAAAACTGACAAGTAAGTTGTCAGTTTTTATTTTGTGGGGGTTTTGATATACTAGAAATAGCTATGGAGATATTGTGGTATAAAATAAAGAGATTTTTGTTTAACCCTTGGGTGTTTGGTATTTTGGCGGTAACTACTGCCACCAACTTTTTTTTGTGGTATTACGCGGTTACGCACTTTTCAAACGAAACCCAACTATTATTTTTACGCTATTCAGTGGGAGTGGGAGTTGATTTTGTGGGTAATCCAAGAATTTTATTTCTGTTTCCTTCAATCTCAACCGCGGTCACCGCGCTCTTTGCGGTACTCGCTTATGTACTATTTGAAAAAGCAAAACTAACCGCGATTGCAATCTGTGGTATGGCGTGGGTAGTAGCAAGTTATAATGTTATAGCGTTGTTATTGGCAGTTTCACTAAATATTTAATTGGTATGGTTATTAGCACACTCGTTTCTTTGTTTGTATATGCATCAGCTGCATGTATATTTGCATTTATATGGGCACCACTCCTCATTAAAACCCTGACGAAATTAAAGATGGGAAAATCAATTCGACTTGCTTCTGAAACGCCAGTTTTTGCAACGATGCATGCTAAAAAACAAGGAACACCAACGATGGGAGGAATTTTAGTGTGGGCAACGGTAGTGGTATTTACACTAGTGCCATTATTATTTGCAAATTATATACCTGGATTTTTTTCACGAAATGAAACCTTACTCCCGCTCGGCGCGCTGATTGCGAGTGCGTTTGTTGGGTTACTTGATGATTATTTGAATGTGCGTCGTATCGGCGCGCATGGTGGCGGTATTCGAGGCAGACATCGTTTGTTACTGTACACGCTCATCGCGATAATCGGTGCACTGTGGTTTTTTATAAAATTAGAGTGGGATGTTATACGCATTCCTTTTGTGGGAATTATTGATTTGGGCTGGTACTACGTTCCATTTTTTGTGTTAACCATTGTAGCAACATCTTTTTCAACCAACGAAGCTGATGGACTTGATGGTTTGGCGGGCGGATTGTTACTTGCTGCCTATGCAGCATATGGAGCTATCGCCTTTGCACAGGGTAAGTATGATCTAGCAACATTTTGTGCCGTAATTGCAGGAGCACTTCTCGCATTTCTATGGTACAACATCAATCCGGCACGATTTTTTATGGGGGACACCGGCGCAATGTCGTTGGGGGTAACCTTGGGAATAGTCGCAATGTTAACTAACTATCCGCTCCTTCTTCCGATAATCTGTTTTCCATTTTTACTTGAGTCATTGTCAGTTATTATCCAACTCACTTCAAAAAAATTACGAAAGGGAAAACGCGTGTTTAAGAGCGCACCAATTCATCATCACTTTGAAGCAATTGGATGGACTGAACCACAAATCGTTATGCGATTTTGGATGATTGCGGGTGTGTGCGCGGTGTTGGGAGTCGCGATAGCGCTCACCGACATGCTGGCTTACTAATTCAATTCTATGAGGGGGACGTATATCGATCGTTGGTTTCTCTATCTGCTTATTGCAATTGTTATTTTTGGCGTTATTATGTTGACGTCAGCAACATTGCCCATTGGATTTGAACGATATGGCGATAGCTACTATTTTTTAAAAAGTCACATCTTGAAAGGTTTAATTCCCGGCGCCATAGGTGCAGTGCTTGCATATCGATACGCACGATTTTTGATTTCAGTACCCGCATCAACCTACTTCATTGCGACGATTGTATTATTGGGTCTTGTGTTTATTCCAGGAGTTGCAGCTGACTTTGGTACCACGCGTAGTTGGATTCAGTTGGGCCCGATTTCAGCGCAGCCAGCAGAATTTGCGAAATTGACATTCATATTAATGCTCTCATTGTCACTTGCTAAAAAGCCAGTGGAAGATAGACAGGATTTTCATAAAGGATTTTTACCGTTTGTCGTTTCCTTCGGTGTTATTGCGGGATTGCTTATTGTGCAGCCTGACGTAGGAACGCTGATCATTTTTAGTTTTATTGCGATTTCGGTGTATACCGCACTTGGCCTCACTGCAAAACACGCTGCATATATGTGTAGCGCAGCGCTGGTTGCAATTGTAGCTTTAATTGCGGCAGCACCATATCGATTAGCGCGGTTCCTTTCATTTCTTGATCCGCACAGTGATGTGCAAGGGGCAAGTTATCAATTGTACCAAGCATTACTGGGAATTGGTTCAGGAGGAATGTTGGGTTTGGGGTTAGGACATTCACGTCAAAAGTTTTTGTATCTTCCTGAAGTAAGTTCAGATTCGGTATTTGCAGTAATTGGGGAGGAACTAGGTTTTATAATTTCTGTAGTTTTTATATTATTGGTTGTAGCATTCACCTTGCGGGGATTAAAATTAGCGGTCAGAACACGGAATGAAACAGCAAGTGCGGTGATGACGGGAATTATGGCGTGGTATTTTGGACAAAGCTTTGTAAATATTGGCGCCATCATTGGGTTAATTCCGTTAACGGGTGTGCCGCTGCCACTTATTAGTCACGGGGGAAGTGCAACAGTATCATTATTAACCGCGTTTGGCTTATTACTAGCACTCAGTAATGGTGAACAAGAAAAAGAAGTATGAAAAAAATATTATATTCTGGTGGGGGAACGTTAGGTCCTGTTATGCCGCTTCTGGCGATTGCCGATGAATTACGTAAAAAGAATCCTGAGATAGTGCAAACCTTTGTGGGAACACCGCAGGGGATCGAGGAGGCGTACGTACGTGCACACAAGCTCCCGTTTCAATCATTGATAAGCGCGAAGCTCCATCGCTATGGCACACTGAAAAATATTGTGCAACCGGTTATTTTTTTTGCATCATTAGTACACGCATTTCAAATAATTAAAAAAGAAAAACCAAGTCTTCTCATTACAGCTGGTGGGTATGTGAGTGTCCCACTTCATCTTGTTGCTCGGGTATTGGGTATTCCCACCATGGTTCATTTGCAAGATTTTGAAATTGGACTAGCAAATAAAATCATGCTCCCCTTTGCATCGTGTGCAACGGGCACATTTAAAGAAACGGTAGCTCAAGCTGCTCGATACCATGTACACCACACCGGTAATCCGATTCGTCCGATATTATTACAGGGTGATCATGATCGTGCCGTCGCGCGCTTTCATTTAGATCCCGACAAAAAAACCGTTCTTATGTTTGGTGGAGGAACAGGTGCTCTGCGACTCAATATGATGATTGCAGAAATTGCACCAGCACTCACCAAAGATTTTCAAATCATCCACATCACCGGCACCGGAAAAAATACTGCCGTGCCGCGATTTACTGCGCAGCAAGAAGAAAATAAAAAACATTATCATGTTCACGAGTTTTTAATGGATGAAGAAATGGCAGACGCCTATGCAGTTGCCGATCTCGTGGTTGCCCGTGCAGGACTTTCAAGTATTTCTGAAATTGCGTCATTACAGAAGGCAGCAATTTTGGTACCAATGCCATCGTCACATCAAGAGTATAACGCTCAGTATGTGGTGAGTAAGGATGCAGCAGTGCTGTGTGAGGAACATGAGGGTCACGAACAACTCAAAGGAATGATTACTGAGCTGTTACATGATGATGCAAAGCGCACGTTATTGGCATATCATGGCCAGGACGTAAACAGTAAGCATGCAAACGAAGCAGTACGAGCAGTAATTATAAACCTATTACAATAAAAAAAGCACCGCGAAAGCGATGCGTTTTTTTGGGTCGGCTGGGGCTCGAACCCAGAACTCTCAGCTTAAAAGGCTGATACTCTACCATTGAGTTACCGACCCGAAATGAACGCTGTTATAATACAAAATACTGGAAACTTTGTAAAGTGTGGACAGTGCTTCATTTTGTATATTTGCGTGACTTTGGTAGGATAGATACACCTATGATTAGTGCTATTGTGTGCGCCCTCAACGAGGAAAAAACCATAAAGACGGTACTCAACGCAATACAGAACACCGAAGAAATCGGAGAAATTATTGTTGTTTCAGATGGTTCCACTGACACAACAGCACAAATAGCGCGGACGTACCCAATAACCGTTATAGAACATAAAAAGCCGTGGGGCAAAGCGCAAAGTATGGAGGATGCGGTACGTAAGGCACATGGCGACACACTCATCTTTCTCGATGCAGATTTATACCGCATAACAAGCACCCACGTAAAAAAATTAATAGCCATGTTTAAGAGAAGTGGTGGCATGGTGGTGGGGTTGCGGGATAGGGGGCACGTCATGAATTTCCTCGCACATTTTTTCCCACTCATTTCTGGTGAGAGAATTCTCGAAAGAGAAATTTTTGAAAAAACACCGTCACGGTATAAGAAAGGATATAAAATTGAGGTAGCACTCAATGCAACCGCACGTCATTTAGACAAACCGATAGCAACCCTTCGTTTACAGGGTGTAACCGTTCGCACAAAATTACACAAGACAATCCTGTACAAAGCAATTTACCAATATGTATTCATGGTGTGGCACGTAACAACGGCGCTACTCCTTACACCAATAACCCTATGGCTTACCACAACTTCAAAAACAAAAAAGTAGTAATTATCGGTTTAGGTAGATACGAACGCGGCAGCGGTTCCATGGCTGTGCAATATTTTTCCCGTCATAAAGCAGAAGTAGTGGTAACGGATAAAAATACAGCGCAAAATTTAAGTGAGACACTGACACGTCTGAAAGATTGTGAGCACGTAACGTACGCGCTGGGAAATGATCGTGATGCAACACTGTTAACTGATGCCGATTTCGTATTTCAAAATCCTGCAGTACCCGACACGCATCCCCTCATCATGTTGGCATATAAGAAAAAAATTCCGGTAATTAATGATTGGTCACTTTTTTTCATGCACAAAAAAGCGAATTGCGTTGGTGTGACGGGAACACGCGGAAAAACGACGACGACGAGCCTACTATATGCAATGGTGCAAACAAAATATCCAAAGGCAAAACTTGCAGGAAATATTGGGGTATCACCGCTAACCTTTTTAGATCAATACAAAGGCGAGTTGGTCGTTGCAGAATTTTCAAGCTGGTTACTACGCGGTTTGCGCGCGGTTAAGAAAAGTCCGCAGGTGGCAGTGTTTACCAACCTCATGCACGATCATCAAAACATGTATCCATCAATGACGGCATATGGCAACGATAAAAAACTTATTTTTGAATATCAAAATAAAAAGGGAGTCGTAATTCTCAATACGAGCAATCCATATACAAAAAAAATAGCAACCGCATTAAAGAATAAGAGAAAGGTATTAGTGATAGGTGAAAAAATGTTAGGATTTAAAAATGGCATCGTGGTAGATAATGGTCTACACGTATTTGAAAAAGGGGTTGAACGGTTCGGTATTCCTGCATCTGATATCACGTTAAAAGGAGAACACAATTGGTATAATGCTGCAGGCGCGTCATTGGCAGCAGCAACACTCGGCGTTTCAT
>CAZUUO010000019.1:0-14548 GCA_964622665.1 uncultured Gammaproteobacteria bacterium
CTTCAAAACAACAACATCACTAATTTTCATTTTTATGGCAGATTCACTTGATAAGTTAATGTATTCTTTCGTCATGGATGACGTTATTAAAAACGTATTTATTCATGTACCACCTGGTTATGTGGCATGTGTGTATGATATGGGACGTGGGGTGTTGAAAAAGGTGTTAGCGCCTGGTCTTCATTTGAAAATTCCATTTTGGCAGAAAGCAAAATTATTTAATACCCAGACCTTGGAATATACGATTTCACCAGAATTTTCGATGGCAAATCCAAAAGCCTTAGGCGATGTTGCTATTTCATGTGTTAGTTCTGATGATGTGCGTTTGAAGTTGTCAGCAACTATTTTGTTACGTTTGGATGTGCATCAAATTCCTCATATTTGGCAAACAATTGGTGAAGATTTTGTTGAAAAAATTATTCGTCCTACCATTCAATCACGTGTGCGTATGGTAGTGTCTCGTTTTCACGGACATGCTATTGGTAGCACTGATCGTGCAGAATTTGAGCATGAATTAAAGACGGAATTAGAAAATATTCTCTATCCACGCGGTATTTTTGTTGAAAATATCCTGCTTTCTGAAGTAGAGGTTGGACATCACTAAAAACACTTGACGGTAGTTTTTCAATAGGTTACGATATTAGCACTCGGGTATTACGAGTGCTAATTTATTTTTAGACTCTTTTTTGCACGGAATTTCTATGTTGAATGAACGGCAAATGTATATCTTACGTCTATTGGTTAAGACGTATATTGAAACGGCACATCCGGTGTCGTCTCAGTTTTTGCTTGAACGAGCATCACTGGACGTTTCGCCGGCAACCGTACGCAATGATTTTGCGTTGTTGGAAGTTGAAGGATATGTCACACAGCCACACACGAGTGCAGGACGTATGCCAACCGTGAAAGGATATCAATGGTATGTGCAACAGTTATCACAAGAAGTGGAACATGCACGAACCTATGAAAAGCGCATGCGGACATTGATGCAAAAGGATGTGCGTGAACAAACCCGTATGTTGGCGGCAATGACTGGTGAGACGGTGGTGTGGGTAGATGGGTCAGGACATATTCACTATAGTGGTGTTTCAAATCTTCTTTCACAACCTGAGTTTGAAAATGAAAAATTGCGCAGCAGGGTTGGTGAAATTTTTGAAGGGTTTGATGACATGATGCATCGACTCGATGAACGGCAAGTTGAAAGTTTGGAATATGTCGTTGGTGACGATAAGTTGTTACCATCTCCTGATTACGGCATGGTCTCACTTCGTCTTGATAAGGGAGAGGAACAAAGTATGGTAGTGGTGCTGGGGCCGCTGCGTATGAATTATGAGAAGGCGACCATTTTATTGAAATTATTACGTGAATTACATAATGAATAAGGTATGGACGAAGAAAAAAAGGTAGATGATGTGTTATCCGGTGATGAGACCGTTGCAGTGCCAGAAGAAGTAAAGACACAAAATTCCACTGATGAATATTTGGCGGGATGGAAACGGGCGCTGGCGGACTATGAAAATTTAAAACGTGAAACACAAAAAGATAAAGGAATGTGGACGGGAATTGTGACGGCTGATGTTATTACTTCATTTCTCCCGATCTACGATTATTTGCAAGCAACCGTTGCTAAACCACCTGAAATTCCGGGAGTTGAAAAATGGTTTGCGGGCGTACAATTAATTCTCACACAATTTCTCGGTACATTAGGGCAGTATGGTGTTGGGGAAATTGAAGTGGTGGGAAAAGTAATGGATGCCAATACCTGTGAAGCAGTGGGAACAGAAAAAGATGAAACTAAAGAAGATAACGTGGTGCTCAAATGTGTGCAGACAGGTTTTTCAATGAATGGGAAGGTTATACGCGTTGCGAAAGTCATTGTTAACCAACGTTCTTAAGTGCGTTTCGGGATTTGCGATCTTTCAATTTTTTTCTTTCATGCTCATTTCGCCGTAGGTTTTACTACGACTCAATTGCGCGTGAAATAAAGAAAATAGAAATCTCATCAAACCTGAATACGCAAAAAATATTTATACACATTTAAATTTCAATAATAAAAAATATATGGCTAAAATTTTAGGAATTGATTTGGGTACAACCAATTCATGTATGGCAATTATGGAGGGTGGAAATCCTCGTGTGCTTGAAAATGCAGAAGGAATGCGCACAACTCCGTCAATGATTGCAACATCAAAAACTGGTGAACGATTAGTTGGTGTTGCGGCAAAACGACAAGCAGTTACAAATCCAAAAAATACTTTGTTTTCAGTGAAGCGTTTAATTGGACGCCGATTTGATGACAAAGAAGTTGCGGGTGAAAAAGCGGGATTGTCATATGACATCGTACAATCAGGTGTTGGAGTAAAAGTAAAAATGGGGGACGGAGAATTTGCACCACAAGAAATTTCAGCGATGGTTTTGGCAAAATTAAAGGCAGATGCTGAAAGTAAATTAGGTGAAACTATTACGGAGGCAGTGATCACCGTTCCTGCATATTTTGATGATGCACAACGCCAAGCAACCAAAGAAGCGGGGGAAATTGCGGGTCTTAAAGTTGCACGTATCATTAACGAACCAACAGCTGCGGCACTTGCGTATGGATTTGATAAGAAAAAAGCAGGTACTATTGCGGTGTACGATTTAGGTGGTGGAACATTTGATGTTTCAATTTTGGAAATTGAAGAAGGAACCGTACAAGTAAAAGCAACCAATGGTGATACCCATTTAGGTGGTGATGATTTTGATAAGAAAATTATTGAATGGATTGTCACTGAATTTAAAAAGGAAAGTGGATTGGATGTGATGAATGATCCGCTTGCAAAACAACGTATTCGTGAAGCAGCGGAAAAAGCAAAAATTGAATTATCAAGCCAAGTGGAAACTGAAATTAATCAACCGTTTATCACGCAAGATAAAGATGGTTCACCAGCTCACTTAGTATTGAAATTATCACGCGCAAAATTGGAAGAATTGGTAATGCCCTTGGTGGAAAAATCTTTGGAACCTTGTAAAAAAGCACTTGCTGATGCGGGAATTTCAAAAGATGCCTTAGAAGAAGTATTGATGGTGGGAGGTATGACTCGTATGCCATTGGTACAAAAGAAAGTTGAAGAATTTTTTGGTAAAAAACCAAATTTAACGATCAACCCTGATGAAGTGGTAGCAATTGGTGCTGCCGTGCAAGGTGGTGTGTTACAAGGCGAAGTGAAGGATGTGTTGTTACTTGATGTGACTCCGTTAACCTTAGGTATTGAAACGATGGGAAGTGTCATGACACCACTCATTGAACGTAACACTACGATTCCAACCTCAAAATCTCAAACATTCTCAACGGCTGCGGATAATCAACCGGGAGTGGAAATTCACATTTTACAAGGTGAACGTCCTATGGCTGCGGACAATAAAACATTGGGACGCTTTATGTTGGATGGTATTCCACCTGCACCTCGCGGTGTTCCACAAGTTGAAGTGACCTTTGATATTGATGCAAATGGTATTTTGAATGTGAAAGCAAAAGATAAGGCAACGGGTAAAGAACAAAAAATTACTATCACTGCATCGACGGGACTTTCAAAAGAAGAAGTAGAACGCATGAAGAAAGATGCAGAAATGCATGCTGATGAAGATAAGAAAAAGAAAGAATTGATTGAAAGCAAAAATGAAGCCGACGGATTAATTTCGGCAACTGAACGTTTAGTAAAAGAACAAGGTGAAAAATTAAAAGCAGAAGATAAAACATCATTGGAAACATTGATGGGTGACGTGAAGACAGCAAAAGAAGGAAGTGATGTTGATGCGATTAAAAAAGCATGTGAAGCACTTTCGGATGCTGCACAAAAAATTGGTGCTGCAATGTATCAAGAAAATCCTCAAGCGGGAGCAGCTGGTGCTGGTGAACAACCAAAGGGTGACACCAAGACTGACGGCGATGTTGTTGAAGGAGAAGTAGTTAAGTAGTGATATTGTTTTCACACCCTGATGACAGAAATCGGGGTGTGGTATAATTTCATGACTATGGCAAAAGATTTTTACGCGACATTGGGAATTTCAAAAAATGCGAGTGATGACGAAATTAAAAAAGCGTATCGTAAATTGGCGCATGAACATCATCCTGATAAAGGGGGAAATACCGAAAAATTTAAAGAGATTAATGAAGCGTATCAAACCTTGAGTGATAAACAAAAACGTGCACAGTACGATCAGTTTGGTGCAAATTATGATCAAATGGGTGGTGGCGGTAATCCATTTGGAGGAGCGGGTGGTTTTGGTAATTTTAATTTTGGTGGAGATTTTGGAGATATTTTTTCTCAATTTGGTTTTGGTGGTGGCATGCAACAACAAGATACGCGTGGTGAAGATATTTTAGTTGATGTGAGTTTAACGCTGCATGAAGTTGCGTTTGGTGCGACCAAAGATATTTCTTTATATTTGCTTGCAACGTGTGATGTATGTCAGGGTGATCGTGGAGAAAAGGGAAGTGCTAAAAAAACTTGTGAGACGTGTAAAGGAAAAGGACAAGTGGTACACATCCAACGTACGATTTTAGGTAACATGCAAAGTGTTGCACTGTGTGAGGCGTGCGTGGGACGAGGAACTATTCCTGAGAAAAAATGTAAAACGTGTAAAGGGGAAGGTGCCTACAAACAACAGATGACGACGACGGTGAAAATTCCTGCTGGTGTTGAGGATGGTGCGCAGGTTCGGGTGCGAGGAAAAGGTGGTGCCAGCGAGATGGGGGGAAGTAGTGGAGATTTGTATGTGCGTATTCATGTTGAAAAACATAAGACACTGACTCGTGAAGGTAGTTCTATTTATTCTAAAGTGTTTGTTCCATTTTCGTTGATGGTACAGGGTGGCGTGGTAACCGTAGAAACGTTAGATGGCATGGTTGATATGAAAGTTCCCGAACATACGGAAAGTGGGCAAGTGATTCGTTTGAAAGAGAAAGGAGTCGCCCGATTACAAAGTTCGGGACGGGGTGATCATTTTGTAACGGTCCATGTGGAAGTTCCTAAAAAATTATCACGAGAACAGAAGAAGTTAATTGAAGATTTAGAAAAAAACGGGTTGTAGTGCCCGTTTTTTAATTTTAAAGATTATTAGGTTTACAAAAATTAAAAAACACATGAACGTGTCATGTGTTATAGAATTTCAGTATAGGTGTCGTAACCGATAATGAGTTCATTGGTGTATCCTGAGCGGCGGCAATCTTCGATCATTGCTTCAGGACTATCGAGTCCGGTGTAATGAGTGAGGAATAATTTTTTTGCGCCCGCATCTTTTGCAATTGCTCCTGCTTGGTGCGGATTGAGATGCCCGTAATTGTGTGCGTTTTCGTTATCACCAATGCGGGCACTTGCTTCACAGATGAAAAGATTTGCGTTTCGAGCTGCGTCAACTACTCCATAACACACTCCGGTGTCACCTGAGTACGCGACTACTTTTCCTTTGTAGGAAATGCGGTAGGCGTAACTTTCTGTTTTTCCAAATCCGTGATAGACCGGGTATCCTTCGATTCTTATGATTTCCTGGCGCGATGTTATGTGTACAAAACTTTGGCTTGCATAGTTTTTGTATACAACAGGATTTGGGAAAACGGGTGTTTCAGGGGTGTATATTTTCCACCACACATCAAATTGGTCAACAAGATGTTGGGGGAGAATAGCTTGCAAGGTTTCCATTTTTCCACCACCCCACAAACCTTTGGCAAATACACTCTGGATGAAATGCATCAGTGCGTTATGGTCAGGGTGAGGATGTGAAATTGCAATTGCGTTGATCGACTCCATGGGAATGCTACGGTCTTCAAGACGTGCGGCCATATCCTGCGAGCAATCGAGTAGTATTTTGTACTCATCGCATTCCACCAAGAATCCGGGCGGTTTACGCCGACAATCGGCAGTTGGGTGGAAGTGTGATGAACACACCCCCGTACCGAGAGCAGTTATTTTTATCACGATTTCCTCCTTTTTCAAGGAACTAAGATTTTTATAGCATATTTCTTTTATTTTGTCATCTCTTGGTAATTACAACATCGACAGGTATCCTATTTTGTGGTATATAAAATTCAGTTCCTTCACAAAGGAGAGTGCTCATGGGATTTTTCGTTTGGATGCGAAACTTATTCATTAAAAAACGTCCTTTTTTTGCAGCGGTTCCCAAATTGGTAACGCCTGAACAGATTTATCAAGATATTAGGAAACCAAGTAGATCGGATTCGTTGATTCTTATGGACGATGTGCGAAAAAAGATAGGGCAACAATCAATTGTGGTGGTTGGTGGTTTTTCTTATTTTAATGACGTAGATCCAGATGAATGGAATATTTGCTTTCGTATTCATGATTCTGATATTCGAATGGCTGGTGGGATTACTATCCGTAAACCAAAATTAGAAATTTCCTATCCAGATTTCCTTCGCCATGAACTACTTCCTCAACTAATTGAGTTGGTCATGAAAGCACCATTTCTCGCTATGCTTGCTGATTTGGATAAGACCAAGGATTTCAAATCATGGTATCAAAATTTCATTGATCGCATATCGAGAGAACGAAGTGAGGCACTTACTTTACAAAAACAAAACTTGACTGATAAGCAACACGAACGTGTTGCTGGTGTGCTCAAGCGATTGGAATTGTTTGAAGCTGAATTGGAAAAGGTGGCAGAGTATTTGCGGCAATATTGTCGTGACTCGATTGCTTACATCGAGAGTATGCGAAGTGTGATTGAGGGGATGGTGAATGAAAAACGTGTTGCACTTCTTGAGAAGAATGCACACCTTCTTGCACAAGAGGCGACCGAAGCAGTGCGAGAGAAATATGACATATTGCAGCAACATGCACTTGCGGTAAATACGAGCCTCAAAGTCTTTGGGGTGAGTGAGGACGTGCGACTTGGTGAGTTGACGCCTGTTGTCTTGGAGCAATTGGAACGTGGGAGTGCGCAATTGAAAAGTAATCTCGATGAGATTCACAAAGTGTATTTTGGCAATGCAATAGTGGAAGAGGAAAGAGAAAAAGTTACAACATAAACTTACGGGTTTATGTTTTTTATTTTATGGAGAAAAGCAAGATTCCCGCCTGCGCGGGAATGACAAAATAGAGTACGTCCTAAAAAAGCAAGATTCCCGCCTGCGCGGGAATGACACCGGATATAAAAACAAGATCCCGCATCAGCTTACGCGTGCGGGATAACGAATTATCAGATTCCCGCCTGCGCGGGAATGACAATAATGAAAGCAGGGACGGTGTAATGCTATGCAGCATCGAGGGCTTTGTTGACGAGAGCATCAGCAACTTTATTTTTTTCACGACGTACGTGGGTAAAAGTTACTTTACTGAAACTTCGTGCCAGGGTGATTGCTTCCATGAATCGATGAGCAAGTTCGGGGTTTTTTACGCGATAGACCCCTTTCATTTGTTTAATCATGAGTTCAGAATCAGCAAATACATTGACCGTTGTTGCGCCAAGTTCTTTGGCGCGTTGTAATGCGGCAATTAATGCGCGATATTCTGCTTGGTTGTTGGTGGTAATGCCGATGTATTCTGAAATTTCAGCGACGGTGTGCCCGGTTTCGTCGTATAATACGGCGCCAATTGCGCTATCACCAGGATTTCCGCGCGAACCGCCATCGGTAAAAAGATTGATATGCATATTATCGTTTAATATCTTCAAGTGAGAGTTGCAACTGCGTGACACCGCGAAAGGTGTTGGTACTGATAGTATACGCAATGTCCACTACGTCGCCAATGTGTAAGTGGGGAATCCATGAGCTTTTTTGAAATCCAATCGCTTTTTTGAGTATACCGTTTTGTGACAAGGTAAAGCGAAGTGTCGTGCCGCGTGCTCCCAAACTTTCGATATTTTCAATGGTTACTTTTTGTGAGGTGGCTCGCAATTCTTCATTGCCTATACCGAAGGGTTCGCATTGGCGAATAAAGGGAACTAAATCGTATTGTAATTCAGAAAATTTTGCCACCGTGTCGATGGATAATTTTTTTTCTGCAATAATTTCAGATTTAACAACTTCGCGTAGTGCTTCTTCAAAAGAAGAAAGTAGTGATTCGTCACCAATACTAAATCCAGCTGCTTGCGGGTGACCACCGTGAGCATGCAAATATTGGGTGACTTGGTTTAAGGCGGCGGTGATGTTGATGGTTTTAGGACTTCGTGCGCTTCCTACGATGTGATTGCCTCGTTTGGTCATGACGAGTGCTGCACAATTATATTCATCTTTGAGTTTGTTGGCGATGAGGCCGAGAATGCCAACTTTCCAATGCGGCGCGTAGGCAAAAATAACGTTTGCATTATGTTGTTGTTCTTTTTCAATTTGGGCTCTTGCTTCAACCACTGCCTTGCTCGTGATACTACTGCGTTCTTTATTGAGTACATCAATTTCTTGTAATAATTGAGCTGCAGCGATGGGAGAGTGTGTGGTGAGAAGTTTGAAGGCAAGATGAGGAGTAGTGATACGACCTGGTGCGTTAATGCGTGGTGCAATATCAAATCCTATCGTGCGTGCATTGATGGTGTGTGGTTCTATGTTGTGGGTGGTGAATAATGCGTGTAAACCGGCGCGTGGGTTGTTGCGCATGTGTTCAATGCCCACTTTCGTTAAGAGGCGACTTTCTGTTTGGAGTGGAACCATGTCGGCAACAGCTGCGATTGCCGCTAAGTCGTGTAGAGACTCCGTAAATTTTTTATCACCACTTATTTTTTCACACAAACTTTCTGCAAATTTAAGGGCAACACCACCGCCGGATAATGTTTTTCCGGGATAGTCTTCATGGGGGACAAGGGGGTGTAATATAGCGAATGCTGCGGGCAATGTTTCTTTGAATTGATGATGGTCAGTTACTATCGTTTCGATTGTTTGCGTGTTTGCATAGGCGATTTCTTCGATGTTGGCGATACCACAATCACAGGTGATGAGTATGGTGCAATTTTTTTGTTTCATCTCATCAATGATTTCTTTTTGGAGTCCGTAGCCGTGGGTGTTGCGGTCTGGTAAAAAAACTTCAGACGTTATACCTAAGTAGAGTAAGGTTTCATGTAAAATAGCGGCACCACAAATACCATCAGCATCATAATCTCCAAAAATAGCAATGCATTCATTATTTTTTTGTGCGCGTGCTATACGGTCAACCGCCTTTTCCATGTCGCGAAATAAAAAACCATCATGCCCATGGTTTTGGTATGTGTTAGTGAGGAATTCATGAGTGTCGCTAATTGCACGGGCTGCTAATATACGGGTCATGAGATCGCCGTTAGTGGAGGAATGTATATCCCATGATATATTTTGCAGTGATTTCATAGGAGTAATACCGGAAATACCAAGCTAATCAAGATGCTGGCAATTAATACCACGACAAATACTGTTTTTCCTACTTGTACCCACGTCTTTTTCATACCCTTTGATAGTAGCATGGGCTATTGAATTTGTTGTGTGGATTGGCTGTGGGGGAGGAGAACTAAAAACCACCCATATAAGGGTGGTTATTTTAGCGTTTGAGAACGGCGAGGTAGGCGCTTGGAGGAATGTCGACGGTTGCATGTTCGAGCATGCGTTTTTTACCCTTCTTTTGTTTGTCGAGTAATTTTCGTTTGCGTGTCACGTCACCACCGTATAATTTTGCAGTCACATCTTTACGAAGTGCGCTTAATCGTTCAGCGGCAATAATTTTTCCTCCAATCATTGCTTGAATTTTTAACACAAATTGTTGTTGGGGGAGTGTATCCTTTAATGTTTCCGCAATTTTTCGGCCAACGCGTTCAGCGCTGTCTTCCCACACCAACGTTGAGAGTGCTTCGACTTTTTCTTCAGCAACGTAAATATCAACTTTGACTACGTTTGTTTCACGATATCCCAATGGTTCGTAGTTCATGGAAGCGTAACCCGATGAAATACTTTTAATACCGTCGTAAAAGTCCGTTAAAATTGCCGCGAGAGGAATTTCGTAGTGAATGATAACGCGTTTCACTGATGTGTTACTGGAAACGTATTCGGTTGTTTTATAAATACCTCGTTTGTCTTGTACAAATTGCATGATGCCGCCAATGGTACTTTCACTGGTGATCACATCGAGTTTTACCCATGGTTCTTCAACGAGTTCCACAAAGTTTCGTTCCGGCATTTTTTGAGGAGATTTTGCAATCATTTCTTCGCCACTTTTCATGATGACGTGATACGCAACCGATGGAACGGTTACGACAATGTCGAGATTGTGTTCACGGCGAATACGTTCTTGGACAATTTCCAAATGGAGTAAGCCTAAAAATCCACAACGAAATCCATGACCGAGCGCATCACTTTGCTCGGTTTCAAATGAAAGTGAGCTGTCTGACAAAGCAAGTTTTTCTAAAGCATCGCGTAATCTCGTGTATTCGTCTCCTTCATCAGGGAAAATTCCGGCAAACACCATCGGTTTAATTTCGTTATATCCGGGAAGTGGGGCAGCGGTGTTTCCTTCAATCATGATCGTGTCACCAACGCGACAACTTTTTAAATCTTTGAGCCCTGTTGCAATCATGCCGATTTCACCTGCGTGCAAACTTTCAATCGTTTTATATTTTGGCGTAAAAATTCCTACGTCAACCGGTGTATTGCTGGTGTTAGTTTTAAAATAGTGGAGACGAGTTTTTTTATTTACTTCACCGTCGATAATGCGCACACTCGCAACAACACCACGAAATTCATCGTAGTATGAATCAAAAATTAATGCGCGTAGCGGAGCGTGGTCATTACCTTTGGGCGCACTTACGCGTTCAATCACCGCATTTAAAATTTCTTTGACACCAAGTCCTGTTTTGCCACTCGCCAATAAAATATCTTCTTTTTTACATCCAATCAATTCGATAATTTCTTGCGATGCGCGTTCTACATCAGCGGCGGGTAAATCAATTTTATTGATGACGGGGATGATGGTGAGATCTTGTTCAAGTGCTAAATATAAGTTAGCGATGGTTTGTGCTTGCACACCTTGTGTTGCATCAACGAGTAACACGGCGCCTTCAACGGCGGCGAGTGAACGTGACACTTCGTAGGTAAAGTCAACGTGTCCGGGAGTATCAATCAAGTTGATAATGTAGGGCTCGTTGTTATAGGTGTAGTGCATGCGCACGGGTTGTAATTTAATCGTGATGCCGCGTTCTCGCTCTAATTCCATGGTGTCGAGCAATTGTGATTGCATGTCACGTTTTTCAATGGTGTTGGTAAGTTCAAGAAATCGATCAGCAAGGGTTGATTTGCCGTGATCGATGTGTGCAATAATACAAAAGTTTCTGATGTGACTTTGGACGTGCATAGATGTTCTCAGTGTAGAGAATTGAGGCTACGTCGTCAATTGAGAGAGTCGTTGATATTGGTGGGAACGTTTGTTTTTCGGGCGAGTTTTTGGGATATGGCAAGGGTGTAGGCGCGGCTTTCAGGGAGTTTGAGGAAGTGGGTGATGGTGAGATACACGATAATAGCGGCAAGACTACAGACTCCCATTTGTATCACAATACCAAGAGCCTTGGTCATGTCGACCATGTGTGAGATGGGAACTTTAAGAAATTGTGCGACGAGACCAGCAACAAAGGCAGTGCTCGACATAATGAGTAATCCTTTGAGTAACGTTACTACTTCTAAATTTTTGAGTTTGAATTTGAGTGCAACAAATAAAAAGGCGAGTTGTATAATGGCACCGATACTAATGGCGACGGCTACGCGTTCCGGATCATTGTATTTTGCAATAATGAGATAGGCGATGGTAAATGAAATCACTTCACTGCACAGTGCTGCTAAGAAGGGGAGGATGGTGTTGTGGAGTGCGTACAATGCACGCGTGAGAATATGAATTAAGCCTTGTGCAATTATTGAAAGCGATAATGCGCCGAGCATATCAAAGGTCATGCGCGTATCTTCCCAGGTAAAGGCACCGCTTCCCAAAAGTACACGGACAATTTGTGCGCGAAGAACCACCATAATCATGGTGACGGGTATCATGAGAAATAAAATTTGGCGCATGCTGGCGATGATGACATTGTTTAATTCATCCAAATTATTTTTAGCGACACTTTCATTCATGCGGGGAAATGCCGCAATGGCATATGACACGGCAAATAAACCGAGTGGCACGCTCACGATATTAGTTGCAAATTGTAAAGCAGAGATTGCGCCACTTTTAGTGGTTGATAATAATGCGGTCATCGCGATGAGGTTGATGTTGGTTAATGAAAGCGAAAACGTTCGGGGGATCATGAGGAATGCAATTGAACGGAGTGCTTTATCGAATTTTAGGGTGAAGGTGAGGGGGAAGCCGGCATTTTTTGCGGCGATGATTTGGATGATACTGTGAAATGCAGCACCTAATACCACGCCCCATGCTAACCCACTATTTCCCATAACGGGGTAGAGTACGGCAATTCCCGTAATAATACCGAGGTTATAGAATACGGGCGCGAGTGAAAAAGCGACAAAGTGTTTGAGGGTTTGTAACACGCCTCCAGCAATACCACTTAATCCAAGTAATAGTGGTGAAATAGCGAGGATGCGCGTGAATATGATGGTGGTCGCTTGTTGCTGCGGTGAAAATCCAGGAGTGGTGAAGGGAACGATGAGGTGGGCGCAACTTATAAGAATACCCGCAAGGATAATAAGAAGTAATCCCGCAATGGACGACATGCTGGCGTATACTTTTTGTGCTTTTTCTTTTCCGTCTTTATGGAGAATTTGTGAAAAAACAGGAATAAATCCTGCAGAGAGTGCGCCAACGATAATAATGTTGTAGGCGAAATCGGGAATTTTAAATGCGGCGTAGTATGCATCAAGGAGTGGACTTGCACCAAAGGTGTGAGCAAATAATCTGTCGCGCAATAATCCAAGAATGCGTGATGCAAGAGAAGACGCCCCAATAACTAATGCGGCGCCGGTCATGCTTGAGGTGAGTTTGGTGAGGAGTTTTATTTCCATGCGATTCCATTATATAGCAATAGCGTAACAGATTTTGGAGTGTGGGGGAATGTATTATTGTTTCTTTTCTTTGGTATACAATTCTTCGTAATCAAATTTGTATTTGAAAATATCCGTTTTTACGCTGCCTAATGTCGACATGTGTAACTCGGTGAGTAAATATTTGATAATAGTTTTAAAATGTCCGTCTTTTCTAAATCGTCTTGTCGATGTTGAAATTTCAACATCTCGTAAAATACCAAAGGTGCCAAATCGTGCGGCGCGTTGCACATAGTCCATGTCCTCTGCAAGTAACACATGTTCGTCAAATCCCTGTACGGCATCGTGGATATTTTTTTTCATGAAAATACACATGCCTGGTGCATGCGGTTTTATGTTCTCGGTAATTTTTGCGTAGAGGTTGTACGTTTCGAGCATCCAAATATCGATGCGTGTTCCTTCGTAAGGCACGATATCACAACTAGCGATATCGAGATTACGCTTCGTGATTTCAGCAAATGCTTCTTCAAAGAATTTTTTTGATTTTATTTGTGCATCTGCATCCAAAAATACAATAAATTCAGAGGCAACTAATTTTGCGCCACAATTTCTTCCAACACCGGGAAGGCCACCATCAACCACTGTGCATCCAAATTTTTTAGCAATGGTGCGTGTTTTGTCAGTTGAATGAGCGTCTGCGACAATAATTTTTTCAGGTTGGCGTGATTGTTTTGCAATATCCCGTAACAGAATAGGAAGAAATTTTTCTTCATTTTTGGTAGGGATGACAATTGAAAACATAGTGTTATTGTTTTGGAGTTTCCACGATTTCAAGGTGCATGCTTTCAACACCTTGTCGCGCAAGATTGAAATTTTCTACGGTAACCGTTGCGATAAAATGTGGTTTGGTATATTCCATTTTAAAAACAAGGTCGTTTTGAGAATCGCGGGTTGCGACACAAGCGTAGTTCTGATTTTTTTTGCACAACTGAAGGTAGTATGACTTTATATCTGAAATTGATTCGGGTACCGTGTCCCACATTACAACATATTCATTTTCAGCGAGTACACCGCCGGGGCGTTCAAAATATGGTTTGGCGGTTGTTGTGAATGCTTGTTTGATATTTTCCCAATCTCCGTTTGCTTTATAGGCAGTGAGTGCTGCGTTTGTTCCATTGATGATTGCTTTGGGGAGTGCCGCAAATGCCTCATATACGTGGTTTACGTTTGATGAGGTGTGGGTGGTAATTTTTTGAATTCCTTTATTTGGGTAGAGTGGAAGGACTTGACTGATGTGTGGGGGAAGTTCGGTTATGGTATTTTTTGCGCGACCCCAATAGGTGCGTAATAATACCGCGCTTAATAATAATACGATGGTGAGACAGCCAAATGAGGCTCCGTACCCCTTTTTAATATAACTACGTTTAGGTGAAAGTAACGGTTCTTCGATGTCCACGGTGTTTATTTGTTCTTCCATAGGGATTTTTATTGTAGCATAGCCCCCATTTTCTGTCATTTTGTTATCCTGTGCAATGATGACGGAATTTTTGCGTTGTTTTGTAAAATGTTCCTAAATTTAGCTTAATATTGACAAAATGCCATTTTTATGGTATTTTTTTGTGT